>JAQSYB010000305.1 GCA_029256365.1 Clostridia bacterium | reverse complement strand
GAGTTGACAATGCCCTTTTCTATGCTTATAATAATATTGTATTAATACATAACTATTTTAACACAAAGGGGAAAAATATCATGTTTAAAAAGCTCACTATTTATGATTTAACAAGAATTTCGCTTTTTACTGCACTCATATGCGTATCCAGTTATATTAAAATTGACTTGCCTTCCTCTGTACCAATCACAGCACAGACACTTGCTGTAATGTTGGCAGGCAGTGTCTTAAGCCCAAAGCAGGCAGCATTTAGCTTACTTACATACCTCATGCTGGGAGCAGTAGGCGCACCTATATTTGCGGGTGGAGCAGCTGGACTGCCTATCATATTTGGCAAGACTGGCGGCTACCTAATAGGCTTTCTCGTAGGAGCTGTAGTAATCTCATTGATTAGAGGCAAAAAAAATAGCCTACTTGTATTAGGCTTAGCAAATTTAATCGGTGGTGTAGTTGTTGTTAGTATTTTCGGAGCTCTTTGGTTCAGTTTTGTTACTGGCATGGATATGGCAAAGACTTTTGTATTGGTCGTTTTGCCTTATTTACCAGGAGACCTCATTAAGGTTGTGGCTGCTACAATCATTGCAAATAGATTAAATAAGTACTTAAGCTATCACAGAAATCAAAGAACATAGATCATTCATGGGCAGGCATAATAAGCAAATCGCCTACCTCAACATTCTTGTGCTCAATGGTTCCCTCTGCCATCTCTACGGTGATATATGCTTTCTTTACGAACTTCACCATTCTCCATGGCTTTACACCTTTTCGCAAAGCAATTACTTCGTGATCCATATTTAGGAATAACACATCAATGGGAAACCTCATAAAACAGGTATGTATGCTGTTGCAGGACAAAAGCAGCAGCCCCTCAGACTTACCCAGTTTTTTGCGCCACATAAGACCTTTGAATTTTTGCAGAAACCCTGCTGCAAGCTTTGTATTCTCTAACACCAGATTGTCTTTGCTTAGATTATACAACATATTCGAACCCCTCCTTAGCTGCTAAAAGCCTGCATTACCTTAATAAGTACAGGTCCCAGCAATACGATAAATATTGTTGGAAGAATGAAAAACACCATTGGGAAAAGCATTTTTATCGGAGCCTTCATAGCCAACTCAGAAGCACGCTGTCTTCTCTTCTGCCGCATCAAATTAGACTGTATTCTGAGTACATTTCCAATAGAAACACCCAGCTGATCTGCCTGAATAATCGCACCTACAAAGGTTATTAGATTTGCAACAGGCACTCTTACTATCATGGACTTTAATGCATCCCGCTTGGATATTCCCATTTTCATTTCCTTAAGGGCTATGGCAAATTCAGATACCAATACCCCTGACATTTTTTCCGTTAGCTTTGCCATGGCACCGTCGAAGCTCAGTCCTGCCTCAATTGACACAGTCAGCATATCGATTACATCTGGCAGACTTTTCTCTATATCATGCTGCCTCTCCTGTATGAGCTGCTTCAAATATAACCCGGGAAATATATATGTAAGTCCCATTAATGCCGCAAGCACCAGCATGACTTTAGAGACAGGCACCTCAAATGCGATCCAAATAGAAATTACTGCAATGATTTCTACTATAATAGCACCTATTTGCAAGGTAATACAGGAGTTTGCATTGAGATTCATTGGATTTCCAGCTTCTCTCAATGCCTTGTCCAGCTGCAATACATAATGTTTGGGTGTTACTCTGCCAATAAATCCATTTAGGCCACCCAACAGCGGTTGGAACAGCCTTTCGTATAGTGTCCCTTCAATTCCATTTGACTCCTTGTCATTGGACACTACAAACTTCTTAATCCTTTGTTGTATTTCAATCCTTTCCCGAAAGAATACATTCATCACCCAAAATATCGTACAGCTTATGAAAACAAACATACCAATGGCAATTAAAATAATCATCACTACACCTCTATCTTTATAATCTTACGTATAAAGAATATTCCTATCATTTGCATCACTACAGAAGCACCAAGCATCATCATGCCCAAAGATTCTGTAAAAAGTACAACGATATAAGTTGGATTTACAACAAATAATGCAAAACCCAAGCCAACTGGCAGAATACTGATGATAAACCCAGAAATCCTACCCTGCGCTGTAAGTACACTTATTTCACCCTTTAGCTTAATTCTAGCTCTAATGGTATCAGAGATGTTATCCAGTATTTCGGATAAATTGCCGCCTATCTGCCTTTGAATCAGAACTGTTAGGATGACCAACTTCATGTCCTCACTCTGCACCCTTTTCGTTAAGCTCTCCAAGGCAGTCTCCGCATTGACTCCTAAATTTACTTCCTTTAACAATTGCTTGAATTCCAAGGATATCGGCTGGGGCAGCTCTCTGGATGCTACTTCAACAGCTTGCATAAAGCTATATCCAGCTTTTAAAGAGTTGGAAAGCAGCATAATGGTGTCAGGCAGCTGCTGATCAATCTTCTTGAGTATGCTTTTCTTCTTTGCCTTCACCAATAATGTTGGAAAGAAAAATCCAACTAAAGCAAAGGGAAGTGCCAGAAGTTTAATTTTAAATAGTACCAAACCTAGCAGTAAAAAGCCTAATCCCGCAATAATCTCAATTGTTATAAATTCCTCTACCTTAAGCATTACATGGGCTTGCGTGATTTGTGTTTCTAGATTATGCATATATTTATTGCCAAGCTTGCTTTTTCCTATGGTTTTACCGACCGCATTGAGCCCTTCTCTCCAGGGTATCATGGAATCCTTATCAAGCTTCTCTATATTCTTATCAGGATTTAAATACTGCTGCATACGCAAAATAATCTCTCTTTTGCCAAAGAATATTGAGTAAACAGAGTATACAAAAATCATCGTACTGATAAAACTAAAGAAAAAAATTGCTCCTAACATTTTCACCACCTCCAAAATGGAGAATTCTCAATCAAATAAGTTTGCCGGCAAATGCATTCTTGTATGAATCAGCTTGTCCATAAACCTCGGTCTGATGCCCGCAGACCGAAACTGTCCAATTACTCTACCCTTTTCATCTGTACCTGTCTCCGCAAAGATAAAGATATCCTGTAGGGTTATGACATCCTTTTCTATTCCCTGTACCTCAGTAATATGGGTAATCTTTCTACTTCCATCCTTCAGTCTGCTTTGCTGAATAATTACATCTACCGCAGATGATATTTGCTCTCTAATTGCTCTTACTGGAAG
>JAQSYB010000304.1 GCA_029256365.1 Clostridia bacterium | reverse complement strand
AAACATATTATTTACTGTATCGGAATGGTTTAGCAGCACATAGGGGTGGGAATCATAGCAGCCCCATGAATATGCGCCTGATCTCTTTCCTTCATTTTCATAGACATCAATCCAACCTGAAGTAAATCCTTGCTCTAAATCTTTACAGATCTTTACTGTATTTCTCACCCAAAACAGCAACACCTTTTTTGACTGTTTCCACAGCTTCTTCAAAGGATATATCCATTTTAGCTTCTTTAACCATTGTAGTGTAGACATCATACATATGCAGCTCGTCTAAACCTAGCACTTCTTTGCGAAGCTTCATATATCTGTGCATAAGATGCATGTTATCGTGCATCGCCTTAATCAAATTATCATATACTGCTTCCGGTACGTTGTCAGGGAATAAATAGGACTCTCTGACTTAACCTGTGAATTAAGTAGTGCTGCAAGAGTATTCCTCTGCTTCTTATAGGTTGTGTACATAGCTTCAAAAGCGTCCTTACGAACCCTTCTATCAGTGCTTTCCATCATCTGAATGAATCTGCCTTTTGTTAGCTCTACATCTTGACCTTTTTCATCCTTTATTGTCGGGAACTTAATATCAGCATTATTCAACATGCCAAAAATGTTGCCCGGTGCATTGGCCATTTCACCAGACATAGCCATTATTTGTTCTTCACTGGCACTTAACACATGAGGCTTTGTCCTTACTATTACATCTATGTACTTTTTATAAAAGGCAAGCTTTTCATTAGATTTAATAAAGGTAATAAGCTTGTCATCAGGTATGGACAATAACTCAGGTACTATAAATGAGCTGGCGCTGGATACCTCAACTGCCAAAGACTCTGTCCTATCTGCCAAGCCTTGATAATATCCATTTGCGCTATCTTCATGGCTTCTCATCTGAGCATAAACATATACCTTTTCAAATAACCTGCTTGCCTCCGCATTTGCATCCATGCATTTTAATAGATTGTCGGCGCTTAAGCCTAGTTTATCCTTAAAATCTCCAAGTTTAACTGCAAGATCTTTTACTTGTGTAAAGTCCTTTTCCCATAATTCGTTGCTTTCATAGATATGTTCCAGCTTCCATTTAAATTGCTCAGGGATCTCATTTCTCTTTGGTATTGACGCAGAATTATTTAGCATGAAAATATACCCTCCACTTCCATTAATTATTAGATAATTATAACATATAGTGTATTATGCAACAAATATGAAGATAAAATAAAACTAAAAATTATTAATTAAAAAAAGTTGCAACCACCAAGCTGCAACTTTTTAACCTATCTAGTATACGCCTCTATATGCTTTATATATCCTGTCAATCGTGCCATCCTTTTTGATTTCATCGAAACCCGCTTCAAAAAGCTTTTTCATATTAAATAGATTATTCTTTTTAGCAAAGGCTATTCTTGTATCCGACGTCTTATCAACTATTGTATACCCCATCAGCATTACTTTATCTTTTAGATTGTTCTTAATAATATATTCCCCCAAGGTAAACTCATTGAATATTGCAGCATCAATCTGATTTTTAAGTAGTTTCGATAGCATTATTTCAGCATTTATACTTTCATCCTTACTAATAGAAGTATCTTTCATAAATTCTTCAGGATAGCTAAAGCCTTTTGCCATACCAATACTATAATTTTTCATATCCTCACTTTTATTGATTTGTACACCAGAGTCCGTCTTTCCTACAAATACATACTTTGTTGTATCTCTATAAGATTCGGAGAAAATCATATACTCTTCTCTCTCTTTGCTATAGGACAATGTCGGAATTACATCTATAAACCCATCCTTCATAAGTTCGATGGTCTTTTCAAATGGGTAAGATTTATAGATTGCCTTTACTCCTTTTCTGTTAAAAATCTCATTCATTATATCTACATCAATTCCACTAAAGCTTTCCCCATTATTGTGTTCCACTAGAAATGGAGGATATTCTGATATAGCAACCACTACAGTATTTTCATCTTTTTTCTCTAGGTCAGTAAGGTACTTAAACAGCTTTTTAGATAGACCCTCCAGCTTTTCTGAGATAGTAAGAATATTTCCCACAGAACTGGCTTCATCCTTTATTGAACTACTTACAGAATCTACTTGATTCTTATTGTTCTCTGCTATGCAGCTTAGTTTTCTTACCTTTTCACTTATTGCTTCATATTCTTCTACTAAGGCTCTATCGTTTTCTATAATACTGTCCACATCCTGAACTATTGTTGAAATATTATTTTCAATATCCCCTAAATCATCTACAGAAGCCTTAAGTCTTGTAAATTGCTCAGACAGATGAGAGACTGTATCCTGCATCATGTCTCCTGCTCCATCAGTATCCTCCACCATTCCTCTTATTATCTTTATTATATCTTCTACTACCATAGAAGAATCATTGGCTAATTTTTTGACCTCAAGGGCTACTACAGCAAATCCCTTGCCATGCTCCCCTGCCCTTGCCGCTTCTATAGAAGCATTAAGTGCTAATAGATTTGTTTGTGATGATATATGCTTAATACCCTCTATCATATTTCCTATATTTTTATAGCTGTTTTTTAGCTGTTTAATACAATTGTCTACCTCATATATTTTGCTGACAACTTCATCAAATTCTCCAATAACTTCTTCTATATTTTTCTTTCTCTCCACAATTTTCTTAAAGGAACTATTGGAAAGTTTCTGAGTCTTTTCACAGCTTTCTAAGTTTCGCTCTGATTTACTGTATATTTCAATGATATGCTGCTCTATATAGCTGGCATTGTGTGATTGCTCATAAGCTCCAGCCGCCATATTATTTGCACCTTTGGATATTTCCTTCATAGATATGTTGAATTCCTCTGCGCTGTAAGAAAGCTGGCCAGATATCTGCATCATATTATTAGACAAGTCTTTTAATGTCATCAAACCTCCGTCTTGACTCACTAATATTTCCCTTATAGCATCTTTGATTTCACTA
>JAQSYB010000303.1 GCA_029256365.1 Clostridia bacterium | reverse complement strand
GTTATATTTGATAGAACGCAGTTTAAATATACTATTTAAACTGCGTTCCTTAAATACTTTTATGCAAATATTATTCAGCAGCTAGCTGCTCGCCTTGTCTGCCTTCTAATATAGCGTCTGACATTTTTGCAGTTAAAAGCTTTACCGCTCTTATAGCATCATCATTACCTGGAATTGGATAGTCAATTTCTTCTGGGTCACAGTTTGTATCAACTATTGCAACAACTGGTATACCAAGAATATGTGCTTCTTGGATCGCTATTTTTTCTTTTCTTGGGTCAACAACGAATATTGCACCTGGTAGATTAACCATATGCTTTATACCGCCAAGGTTTTTCTCCAGCTTATCCATTTCCTTCTTCAGCTGAATTACTTCCTTCTTTGGAAGAACGTCAAATGTGCCGTCCTTTTCCATAGTTTCAAGAACGTTAAGTCTTTCAATTCTCTTTTTGATTGTCTTGAAGTTTGTAAGCATGCCGCCCAACCATCTTTGGTTTACGAAGAACATGTTTGCTCTTAAAGCTTCTGACTGAATTGACTCTTGTGCTTGTTTCTTTGTACCTACGAATAGAACATCCTTGCCCTCTTCAGCTATTGATTTTACAAAATCATAAGCTTCTTCTACCTTCTTAACTGTTTTCTGAAGGTCGATGATATAGATACCATTTCTTTCTGTGAAGATAAACTCCGCCATTTTAGGATTCCATCTTCTTGTTTGGTGACCGAAGTGCACCCCAGCTTCTAAAAGCTGCTTCATTGAAATTACTGACATTTTAAAAACACCTCCGTTGGTTTTTTTTTCCTCCACGACTTTCATCTTCCTTGAAAACCATTTTGTGGCACCCTTCAAGGAATCAGTACGTGTGTGAATTTCACGTTAGCAAGTATACCATATATATTATTGGTTGGCAATACATATTTATATAACAATAATTTGAGAATTATATTTTTTTATATAATAGGATTGCTAATCTTTCTATCTTGGCAGCGATGTGATGATTTCAATAATAGTATCTATTGAAGCTCCAAATGGAATATGAAATGTTCCTACTTGCATTTTACTTTCCTTTTTTAACTCTTTCAGTCTACTTAAAAAGCTTTGCTTGTTTTCTATAAGGTTATTGGTTAATAAAAGCTCCCCTATATCCTCTGAATTTGAGCCTGATTGAATCGTAATGGTGACAATAGATTCTTTCTGCTGTATTTCAAGGGGTGCAGGTGTTTGTTGCTCACTTTGATTATTCTGCCCCTGATTCTGCTTTTCTTCACTTGGCTGTTTGTTAATAAGATCCTTAGCATCCATCACAATTAAATTATGCTTTGCTGCCTCTTTTCTAATTTCATCCGGAGTAAGACTTTTGGGGGCTGCGCTAATATTGGCTATAGAGCCTAATATCAACCCAATTCCGATTCCTAAGCAAATGTTCTTAATGCTGTATTTTGTCATTTTAGTTCTCCTCGTTTTTCAGTGACAAAATCAAAGACACTTCGCCCTGTCCCAAATTCATTTTCTTTGCGATATCAACAATGCTGATACCCTGATCAGCCAAATTAAAAATCATTTCCTGTTTGGATTTTGATTTTTCATGTTTCTCATTGATTTCATTGCTTTTATTTTGTGCTGATAGTGTGATGGGCTTAAATTTTACGGGAACAGTTGTTTTCTCAACAGCTCTCTGAGGCTGTGGTTCCATTACTGGCTGCTGCTGTATAATGGGCTGCTGAAATATCTGCTGTTCCACTGCAGGCCTTGTGTTTATTTTCGCTATACTGTCATTTACGCCTCTATAAATATTATTTAAGTTATTGATCTTTTCCTCTATTTCCTTCACAATCACATCTGATGTAAAGTTCAGTTCAGATAAGATTTCTTCTGCATCCTCTATTACTTTCTTGATTTCCTGCTCCTTGACATCAATATTGAAATAGATGTCATCTCCTTTTAGCTTATCCAAAAATATCATAATTACTACAGTCATTACCGTTATAATTCCTATAGCCAATAGTATATAATTTACAAAATGTATCTTCATGGCGCCACCCCATCTAAATTCGTACGTCTATGCTCTGGTTGTTCTCTTGCTTCTTCTTTTTCTGTTGCTCGCTATCCTGATCTTTGCCGTTGCCTTGTTGTTTTCTAGGATTGTCCCTTTTTATCTTGCCCTCAAATGCTTTTTTAGTCTCATTGACTTTTTTGAGGTCCTTGGCATACTGCTGCTGTTGTTTTTGCATATTGATTGAATCATGATTCTGGGGATTTTGAGACTCCGCATGCTTCATCTTTTGCACCTCAGAAGCTTTTGGTATGATGGTTTGATAATCAATTGATCGAATAGGCATCAGAAGCACCTCCTAATTTTCATAGGGACCAATTTTCACTTCTGCATTTGATCTATATAAAGTAAGGTATTGCAATGGATCCTTGACATGCATCATACTACTGCCAATGGTTACACGAGTGCCGGGGTAAATGATATCTGAGGCTTTTATTTTACCCTTTGACAGCTCTTCTAAATAGGTTTCCATTTCCTTAATTTCATTGTTATTCGTATCTAGCTTCTCTATAAACTGAACTCT
>JAQSYB010000302.1 GCA_029256365.1 Clostridia bacterium | reverse complement strand
TGAAAAGCCATTCCTATATCTTTGCCTATTACCCCAAGCTTGTTGGTAATATTCTTTGGACAACCAGCATTGTAGCCGCCTGCCGCAAGACTAATGGCAAATAGCGCCGCAGTTTTACCGCTTATTCTCTTCAAATACTGCTTCGATGTCGTATTTTTACTATATCGCTGCTCATTTTGATCTATTTCTCCATCACAGATATATGCCATACCCTTGGATATATCCTTCATAAGCTTCACTTCAGCAATATCTGCGATCAGCATAAAGGCTCTGGTAAATAGAAAGTCTCCTGTATAAACAGCTACATCGCTGCCCAACATGCTGTGAAGGGTCTCACTTCCTCTGCGCATCTTTGTATCATCAATAATATCATCATGTATCAATGTTGCCATATGAATGATTTCCAAGGATGCAGCCAAGGGTACCACTGTATTTGTTTTATACTCTCCAAAAGTAGCGCCCAGTACCGTAAGTACAGGTCTTAACCTCTTACCTCCACTTTGTTGCAGCGCGATTAGCGCATTTTGAACAGTTTTATTTCTTGTCTTCAAGGATTTTTTTAGCTGTGCTTCAATTTGCTTCATCTCACCTTGTAAGAACTCATTGTCCATCCACATTTCATCACTTCCTATCTATCCTAAGTATAGTTTTAAGAGGTTTCATAGTTAATTGAACAGTCATACCGATAAAAATACCAGTAATAACAGCTGATATTAAGAGCACAGGCAAATAATAAAATAAATTAACATTTGAAACGACTAAGCTTGCTACTAGAATCTGTCCAATATTATGACAAACAGCTCCTACAACGCTGATAGCTATTAAACTGAATACCTTTTTAAAATATTTATATAATAATGCCATTGCTATTGTACTAATAATTCCTCCTGAAAAGCTATACAGAAAGGATGAAATGCCTCCGCCGAAAAATGATCCTAAAATTGTTCTTAAAAAAACAACTAGGGTAGCTTCCTTCCAGCCAAATATAATGATTGTAAACAATGAAATAACATTTGCCAAGCCTAGTTTTATTCCTGGAATTGGCACTGGTACCGGAATCATTCTCTCAATTACATGCAGTACCAAGGCTTGAGATACCAATACACTCAAAAGAACCATTTTTCTTGTGCGATTCATTTTATCACCCCGACTAAAATAAATTAATATGCTACATTATCCACCAAAGGCTCCTCATCACCTTCAAAGTAAATAACTACTCTATTTGGTAAACATACTATATTTTGTCCAACTTTATTGATAACTCCCGTTTTTTGACAAAGCTTGTCCGGGCATACAACATCCTTTATCCAAGCACCATTCTCATTTGCAATAATATCTATATGTTTATTGTTCTCAAAATCGATATGAACTAACTGTTCTTTTTTCAATTCTCTCGTGGGTATCTTTTTGTAAGTGTTTCCATCTACTTCTATAACAAGATTGCTTACTGCTGTATTATTTGAAACATAGCTATTATATAGCCAAAATCCAACAGCTGCTATCAGAATGACTGCTATAATTATATCACCTTTTTTAAATTTCATCCTATCACCTTCTCACTAAACAACATGCTTTTTTTATTTCAATATAAGTATTATTACACATCCTATAACATTATACATTATAAATACTTCCAAGTTAATGGTATAATCTGTATTTTAACAAAGAAGTTTGTATATTGAATAACAAACTTCTTTCATATACAATATAAGCATGACTTTATTTTAATTAATTTGCAACATTTTTATTAGGGAGGATAAAACATTGTTTCTAAAACGCAACTCATTATTAATCCTTATTCTATGCATTATTGTTCTTGCATTTGCTTCCTGCACCAAAGTACCACCAGTAGAAGAGCCCACGCCAAGCCAACCAGCTCCTGGGCAGCCAATTAGTAAATCTGATTATTTGCTGGGTACAATCGTTGATATTACAATATATGATAAGCAAGATGAGTCTATCATAGACAAAGCTTTTGATAGAATTCGAGAAATCGAAAACAAAATGACAATCAACAATGCGGAAACCAGCGAAATCATTGCTCTTAACCAAGCTGCTGGAACAAGCGAAGTCAAGGTAAGCCCTGACACCCTGGACGTACTTGAAAGAGGAAAATATTATTCAGAGTTTTCTAAGGGTAGATTTGATATAACAGTTGGACCTATTGTAAAGCTGTGGAATATAGGCACCGAAGAGGCAGCCGTACCCGATCCTAAAGTATTGGCAGAAAAAATCAAATTAATTGACTTCAACAAGCTGCATTTGAATCGTGATACACTAACTGCTAAGCTTGATGATCCTGGTATGCAAGTTGACCTTGGAGCAATCGCAAAGGGCTATGCAGCCGACGAGGTAGCAAAGATACTGAAGGCCAATGGTGTTGAGCACGCAATCATAAATCTAGGCGGCAACGTACTTTCCATTGGTGGCAATATGAAGGGTACTCCCTGGCGCATAGGTATTCAAGATCCATTTAATCCAAGGGGAGAATTCATAGGTATTATAGAAATAACTGATAAAACAGTGGTTACCTCCGGTACTTATGAGAGATACTTTGAAGAGGATGGCAAAAGATATCATCATGTTCTTGACCCAAGGACA
>JAQSYB010000301.1 GCA_029256365.1 Clostridia bacterium | reverse complement strand
GAAGCAAAAGGGAGCAAGGCTGTTTGCGAAACCATATCTGAGGATGAAAGCTACATAAAGCTGCTGAAGGAAAAGCTGGTTGAGGAGCTGAATGAGTTTTTAGAGAGTGATGATGTAGCAGAGCTAGCAGATATGGGAGAGGTTATGCATGCCATCCTTGAATACAAAGGTGTCAGCGTGGAAACCTTCCAGAGAATCAGATTAGAAAAAAGAGAAAAACGTGGGGGCTTTGGCAAAAGGATTTTGCTAAAGGAAGTGATAGAGGAATAGTTATTATAGAGTTTTAGAAGAGTTTTACAAACCATTCTAAAACTCTTTTTTTATTACAAACAGCAATATGCATACTGTCATGTTGAAAGAGTGGTGACTGAGGGATTTTCAGATTCTTCACTACGTTCAGAATGACAAGTTCTACAATGGTAGAATGATCAAAAACAATAGGGCAGTTTTTATTAAATAGGACTATGTATATTTATGCTGTCATCCTGAAGGAGCGGCGACTGAAGGATCTTAAGATTCTTCTCTAGGCTCAGAATGGCAAGTGAAAAAATATAAAATTAATTGATAATGATTATTGACAAATACTAATTACTGGAATATAATAAAAGTAAGAAATAACCAATTAAAAATCTAGGAGGTTTCATTATGAGAAACTTATTTAAAAATATAATAAATAAATTTTCAAATAGAAATAAAGACAACAATGAAAGTATTGAAAGTATATGTAATCATCCAAGTGGAGATTTAAAGAGCTATTGCTCATTGGAGTACATATCAAAACTTCGATAACATCTAATGATTGAATATAGAGTACAATATCCCTTAACAAAAACAGCCCGTATATACGGGCTGTTTTTATTTGAATTTGAATCGCTAACTACTATGACTCTCATTCTTTTGGTAGGCGATTAATACCACTTCACCTCCGATGTCTGCTGATAAATCATTCTCGATTTTAGCAAGGCGTTCTGCTATTGAAGACTTATCCTTTATATCTGCTATCTTATAATCAGTAAATTGCATTTCGGTCCCTCCTTATTTGTATTTCTTCTATTATTTTCCTATTTTATGGATATCATTCACAAAATCTGATGCGAAGTATAATAAAAGGTTTATAATGGTATTAGGATTGTTTAGGAGGTAGGATGTATGCTTCAAGTAAAGGAGTTCATAGAGGACAGCATAAAACAAATGGTGTTTAGCAGTGATAATATAATGTATAGACAGCCAATTATCGCCTTTGCGGATGCGGAGGATCCAGAATTTGATCAAATTAAGAATGTGACCCATGACAATCATATGCTGCCAAGGGAATGGATGCCGGGAGGCAAGACAATCGTATCTTATTTCATTCCATTTACCAAAGAGCTTGTAAAGGTCAACAGAGAGCATGAATATGTAGCCAAGGAGTGGGCAGTAGCCTATATAGAAACCAACGACCTGATTAAACAAATAAACAATGCTTTGGCTGAAAGGTTAAAGCAATTTCATATCGACACTGTGTGGCAGCTTCCAGACATCAACTTTGACGGTGAAAAGCTGATGGCCTATTGGTCGCAGAGACACATTGCGTATATTGCAGGGATAGGTACCTTTGGAATAAACAATATGCTGATTACAGATATGGGATGTGCAGGTAGATACGGCAGCTTTATTATAGATTACAAAATTGAACCAAGTAAGAAGAATCGGGAAGAAAAATGCTTATATAAACGAAATGGAAGCTGTGGAATATGTATGGATATGTGTCCTGTTCAAGCCCTGACGAGCCAAGGCTACGACAGGTTTAAATGCAACCAGCGGGTATGGGAGGTTGACGAGTTCTACAACGATTTGGCACCCTGCGACTGCTGCGGCAAATGTTTATTGGGTCCCTGTGCAATATGGGACAAATCATTTTAGCTTTGATGGAGGAAGAAATGTTTATTGAGAAGATAACAGCAGAAATGCGTGAGATTTTTAAGGAGATTCCCTATGGAATAGATCATACTTTGAAGGTGCTAAGCAATGCAGAGAATATAATGGATGGTGAAGGCATAGGGGGGGACGAAAGGGAGTTGATTGTCATTGTAGCAATACTTCATGATATCGGAGCGGTAGAAGCCTTGCATAAATATGGTTCAATTGATGGTGTCTATCAAGAAAAGGAAGGCCCGGCTATAGCAAGAGCTATTTTACACAAGCTGGCCTATGCTAATGACAAGATAGATAGAATCTGCTATATAATTGGTAATCACCACACCCCTTCCAAAATAGATGGTCTTGACTTTCAAATACAATGGGAAGCTGATTTGATTGAAAATCTGTTGGGTAAAGAGATAAAACAAGACAAAGAGAAGCTGGTTGATATAATAGATAAAAATTTCAAAACCAATACAGGCAGGGCTATGATATCCCGACTACTTGGATTGGGGTAAGAGGCAGAATCTCGGGATTTTTAGTCCGATTCTTTTTTATTAAATCTGAATATGCTATACTCATTAATAATATATTAGACATACACAGCAAGGAGGCGCCAAATGGCATCACTTAAAGATATAGCAAAGCTTGCAGGAGTCAGTGAGACAACAGCCTCAAAGGCGTTGAACAACTACTCTGATG
>JAQSYB010000300.1 GCA_029256365.1 Clostridia bacterium | reverse complement strand
GAAATTGGGATTGACTACAGGGATTTGGTGCTATCCAATCAGGTGCATGGGTCAGAAATAAGAATAGTGAAAGCAGAAGACAAGGGAAAGGGCATCACAAAAGAATCAGACATTAAGAATGTTGATGCATTAATAACAGACGTGGTAGGCGTTCCCTTGATTACCTACTATGCAGATTGTGTTCCTGTATTTATATTGGACCCCATCAACAAAGCAGTAGGATTGGTCCACTCTGGCTGGATGGGCACTACGCTGAAAATTGCGGTGAAAACTTTAGAGAAAATGAGTGAAACCTATGGCACAAGGCCCCAGGACTGCTTGATTGGAATAGGACCTAGCATAGAAATGAAATGCTTTGAGATAAAAGAAGATGCTGCTGCATTGTTTAAGCAAAGCTTCAGTAATTGGCAGCAGTTTATGCAGAAACAAGACGAGGAACACTATCATGCTGATTTATGGCTGGCCATTAAACTCATGCTCATATCCCATGGTGTACTGGAGCAAAATATCTCAACCAGCGGCCTATGTACCTGCTGCAATGAAGACCTATTCTTCTCTCACAGAAGAGACAAAGGCAAAACCGGAAGCCTATCTGCAATCATACAACTAAAGTAAATCTTCTTTATTTGGTGCCAGGCACCAAATAAAGAAGATTTGATATGGGAATATCAAAAGGAAATGGAGGGAGACAATTGGCAACTCAGAAGATATTGGTAATAGAAGATGAAATGAACATACAAGAATTAATAAAGTATAATTTAGAAAAGAACAACTTCGTTGTAACCTTAGCGGATAATGGGATTGATGGATTAAGCCAGGTACTCGGTGGAGATTATGATTTGGTGCTTTTGGATTTGATGCTGCCAGGACTTGACGGCTTGGAAATATGTAAAAGGATGCGAGCCAATAAAAAGACAAGGAAAATTCCTATTATTATGCTGACGGCAAAAAGTGAGGAATTCGATAAGGTCTTGGGTTTAGAGCTTGGAGCAGATGATTATATGACAAAGCCTTTTAGCGTAAAGGAACTTATCGCGAGAATAAGGGCTGCATTAAGAAGAGTAGATACAAATGAGGATGAGGAAATTCCTGAAGAGATCAATGAAAACGTACAGAGCATATTAACCTATCAGGATATCACAATTGATAAGGAAAAATATGAGGTTAAAAAAAGTGGAGAGAAGCTTTCCTTAACCTTAAAGGAATTTGAGCTTCTAAAGATGCTGGTTGAAAACAAAGGAAAAGTTCTGACAAGAGATACTTTGCTAGATAGAATATGGGGCTATGATTATGTGGGTGAAACACGAACAGTTGATGTACATATTAGACATCTGAGACAGAAGATTCATGATGAGGATGAAAGCAATCAAATGATCGAAACAATAAGAGGAGTAGGCTATAAAATCATAGATGAAGGTGATAAATAGTGCAAAAGAAAATATTTGCATACATTATATCGGTACTTTTGTTAACCTCAATTATTTCTGCCTACTTTACCTTTCAAACGATTAAGCAGATTAATTTTTCTAATATTGAAGAAAGGCTGGTTTCCGAAGCGTATATATTGAGTCAATTATTGGCTGAGGATTTGAAAAGCAATGACATTGAGCAAATGAATCGTGAGTTAATGGATATAGGTAAAGAGCTGAATGTAAGAATAACCGTAATTGATAAGCAAGGAATCGTACTCGGTGAAACAGACTATGATATAAAAAATATGGAAAACCATTTCCAAAGGCCTGAAATTCAAGAAGCCTTACAGGGAGCTGTTGGAAAAGCGAGCCGTTATAGTACAACCATTCAAGCGGATCTTATGTACATTGCACAACCAATCTACAACGAAGATAGCATAATTGGAATTGTAAGACTATCAACGCCTATTAGAGAAATTGCAGGTATTATGAATCGAATTAACGCCAATTTGGTGTTGGCATTGATACCAGGATTGCTTTTGTCACTGCTTTTGATATATAGAATTTCTATCAGTATTACGAGACCCATTAAAGAAATAAAAAATGCTGCTGTGGATATAACACTTGGCAAACTGGACCGCCCCATTGGCATAATAAGAAGTGATGAAATTGGGGAGCTGGCAAAGGCAATTGATTTTATGGCATCTAGCTTAAAGGAAAAAATAAATAGCATAAAATATAAAAACAATACCATGGAAGCGATTCTTTCTAGCGTAGTAAACGGCATCATTGCAGTTGATATTCATAAGAATATACTTTTTATCAACCCTATTGCACATGAAATGTTGAATATTACAGAGGCGGATATTGTTGGCAGGCATTTGCTTCATGTTATCAGGAATAATAAAATTGATAATATGATAAAACAAATTTTGGATAACAAGAATTTTGAAGAAAGTGAAATTACCATAAGCGGCCCCATGGAAAAAATATTTCGATTTTATTCTAATGCCATAAAACACCCTGATCGAGATAGAATTATTGGAATTATTATCATTATTCAGGATGTAACTGAAATTAGAAAGCTGGAAAATATGCGCACCGAATTTGTAGCCAATGTATCCCATGAGCTAAAGACGCCATTGACTTCTATAAAGGGTTTTGTAGAAACACTGAAGTCAGGAGCCATAGAGGATTATGACACGTCTAT
>JAQSYB010000022.1 GCA_029256365.1 Clostridia bacterium | reverse complement strand
CAAAATGACTATGACACCTTTATCATAATTGCCGATGTGCAAGCACTGACCACCAATTTTGACAGACCAGAAAAGCTAAAAGGAGATGTGTTAAATGTCACCATGGATAACTTATCTGTGGGAGTAGACCCGGAAAAGGCGACCTTCTTTATACAGTCCATGATACCTGAAATAGCAGAGCTGACATCCTTTTACAGTATGTTTGTTACTGTAAACAGCTTAAGGCATAACCCTACCACCAAATCGGAAATAGCACAGTATGGTTACAATGATATTATGTATGGTTTCTTGGGTTATCCTATAAGTCAAGCGGCGGATATTACTTTTTGTAAGGCGGATTTGGTGCCCGTAGGGGAGGACCAATTGCCACATATTGAGCTTACCCGTAAAATAGTTAGGCGTTTTAATGATCTCTACAAGCCTGTGTTAGTGGAGCCAGAGGCTATGGTAAGCAAGACCTCCAGACTTGTAGGCTTAGACGGCAATGCCAAAATGGGGAAAAGCTTAAACAATGGAATCTACCTCAGTGACTGTGAAGACATAGTAAAGCAAAAAATAAAGGCGGCAGTTACAGACCCTGGAAGGATAAAAGTGATAGATAAGGGCAATCCGGAGATCTGCACCATATATAAGTATTACAAAGCCTTTCATGAAGGTGAGGTTGAGAATGTAGCAGAAAGCTGTAGAAATGCAGCGATAGGCTGCGCTGCATGTAAAAACAACTTAACTGCTTGTGTAAATCATATATTGGAGCCTATTAGAGAGAAAAGATCCTATTATGAGGATAGACCGGAGTTGGTGAGAGAAATACTGATAGCTGGTACAAACAAGGTTAGAGGTGTTGCAAAAGAAGTGATGAAGGAAGTTCGTGACGCCATGAGCATTGGATATTTTGATGATATTGACATAGGAAATAAGTAGGAATACCATAAGGGGATGCTGCTTGCAGTGTTCCCTTAAATATTTATCTCACAAATTCATTCTTCAGCATAGTATAATATAATTAGACATTTTGGAGGGATAGATATGTCCAGTAAAGCAATTGTAGTAAAAGGCACAGCCATTTTGAAGCATAGCCCCAAAATGGACAGTGAGATTGCTGATGAAGTCATTTTTGGCATGGAAGTAGATATACTGGAGGAAACAGCTGAATGGATGTATGTGAATACACCCTATAATTATAAAGGCTATATAGAAAAAAATGATGTGCTGCCAAAAAACAATAGTGCATGGAGAAATAATGAAAAGGAATACATTCTTGCTGCCTTTGCGGATGTATTAAGCAGCCCAAACTACTCCTCAGATTGTATCATTACAATTCCGCGGGGAGCTTCAGTGGTTTTAACGGGAGAAAGGCAGGACAAATGCTTGGAAGTAATATTGCCCAAGGGAGAAAAAGGCTGGATTAGAGAAGAAGCCCTTCTAAAACCAAACCAAAAGTCAGGCAGGGATTTAAGGCAAGCTATAGTAGACACCGCTATGCTGTACCTTGGCACACAATATCGCATAGGCGGGAAAACCCCTATGGGAATTGACTGCTCAGGATTGACAGCTATGACTTATTTATTAAATGGATTCATGCTTCCTAGAGCTTCTGAAGACCAGATGAATTGCTTGAAAAAGGCAGGTAGAAAAGAGAGTAAGCCTGGAGATTTGCTTTTCTTCCCTAGCCATGTGGCGATATATATAGGAGAAGATAAATTCATTCATGCCAATGGCATGGACGCTGTAGTAAAAATAAATAGTTTAAATAAGGACAGCAAACTTTATTGCAAAAATTTAGATGAAAAATACATCTGTACTGGTACAGTTTTTTAAATATTGAGCCGATAATATCTATGAGTAAACGTGGGTCATACAGCAAGAGAGGGATATGGGATGAAGAATATTAAGTTTGAGGACAACATTATAAAGAAAAATAAAATACCAATTCTGATATATAATCCTGAATGGATGCAGCTTTTTGTCAATTTCAATTCCAAAAGCCTCAAAAAAGCTGTAACGGCCTTGGAAGAATTGTTATCCCAAGAAAAAAGCTATGAAGCAGAACAAAAGGAATTGGAAAGACGCAAAAAAGTACTCATGAATAAAATACTGTATATATCAAAGGAAATTAATGAGGACAACAATGCTGAAGCGATTCCCAAGATGCAGGAGACACAAAAAGAATTGCTGCAAATAAACGAGAGGCTTCCTATTCTGATAGAAGAGCTGGAGATCCTACCCGGTAAGATAAACGATCAGAATACCGTTGTTCTAAAAGAAACAATTAATAGAGCATATGAGCTGATTAAATATAACAAGGATGAGGCGGAAAAATGTCAAGAGGAAGTAAATCGAATACGCCAAAGGCTGGGAGATCTTATTAAGAATAAGGTCGAAGCGGAAGAGCGGGTAAACAAGCTTTATTCCTTCGTACACGGCATGGTAGGAGCAAATGAAATGGAAAAGCTGGATAGCAGCTACCTGAAAAAAACATAAAACCATAATTTAAGAATAAACACCTATAAATATTTCAATAATATTTATGAGGTGAGCTTATGAATTGGAAGGTATTATTTATTGCATTTGGAACATTGTTTATAGCAGAGCTGGGGGATAAGACGCAGTTGGCTGTATTTACCTTGGTCGCTACACATAAGGACCCATTGTCCGTATTTGTAGGTGCATCCATCGCTCTGGCTTTGGTGACCTTAATTGGGGCTGCTTGCGGTCAATTTGTAACCCGCTATGTACCTACCAATTATCTTCAGTTGGCGGCTGGTTTTTTATTTGTAGGAATCGGTATTTTTGTACTGAAAGACAGCTTGCCCACAATTATAAAAGGTTTAAAATAATCAGCCAGGTGCTGGTTATTTTTAGTTATTAAAAGGCTGGCAGGATAACTTTTATTCTTGTAGAATATTATGATTGAAATACAATTTAGGAGAGACATATATGATTTTTGGCATTGGAACAGATATAATAGAGATTGATAGATTGAAAAAAGCAATCAAACGAAATCCTAAGATATTAAATAGATTGTTTACAGACTACGAAATAGAATATTTCAAAAGCAGAAGTATGAATGTACAACATATTGCTGGCAGCTTCTCAGCCAAGGAGGCAGTTGTAAAGTCTTTGGGGACAGGCATCAGCGGCTTTTGCTGGAAAGATGTGGAGCTGCTGCGCGGAAGCTCTGGTAAGCCAATGGTCAAGCTATACAATAATGCGAAAAAATTAGCAGCAAAAAATAAAATTGGCATTATTTTCATCTCCATTTCTCATAGTCAAAGTCATGCCATGGCAACTGCGGTGGCAGAATTGCTGCCAAGTGCTGATGTTGAAGCGCGGAATGAGCTTGCTTTTGAGCTGCAGGAAGAGAATATGAGAAAGATTAATTAGTATAGTTAGGCATAACATGATTCAGGGGAACGAAACTCCTTTGCAGACAGGTACTGTGAATGACATATTAAGATATTTTTTACATACAATTAAAAATGAAGCACAATAAAACACAGTTTTAAGGAGGAATACACTTGAAGGCTGTTCGAATTATGCTGTTATTTTTAATTGCAGGGATTGTATTATCTGGTTGTGCAACTGAAGGTGTTAAAAAACCTGAGGATGTGCAAGAATTATTAATGAAAATGAAAAGCTACAAATGTGACGTTGTTTTTGCTGTGAACAACAATAAGAGTACCAATGTATATAAAGCAAAGCATATGTATAAATTCCCCGACAGGTATCGGATTGAAGTAGAAGAACCACAGGAGTTAAAAGGTCAAACTACAATCTATAATAATGAAAAGGCATATATCTACCATCCACAACTGAACACATATTTGGTCACACAAAACTATAGCAATAGTATGGAATATAGCTCCTTTGTGGGAGCCTTTATTGAGTGCTTCAAAAACAAAGGTGGTGCCAGATTTAAAATGGAAAGCTTCCGGGATAAGCAGTGTTATGTTTTGGAGGTGCCAATCCATAATGAAAGTCCATATAGGATGTTGGAGAAGATATGGATAGATGCCGAGCTTATCCTTCCTGTAAAGGTGGAGATACTAGACAAAGACAATCATATCAGTGCACAAGTTTTATATGAAAACTTTGAAGTAAATCCAAGACTGGAGGATTCACTGTTTCAAATACCAAATAATTAGTTTGATACAAATGAGGAGGATAACAAATGAAGGATCTAAGACAAATCAGACCAGCCTATGCAGAGATAAATTTGGATCATTTGGCTCATAATATAAGAGAGGTAAGGCGATTAGCGGGCAATGATGCACAGGTAATGGCAGTGATAAAAGCGGATGGTTACGGTCATGGAGCCACAAAAATAGCGCAAACTCTTTTGGACAACGGAGCAAATAGATTAGCTGTTGCTGTGTTGGATGAAGCAATCGAACTTCGTCAAGCAGGTTTTCAGGTGCCAATTTTTGTGCTAGGCTATACGCAGCCTGAACGGGCACAAGAGGTAGTGGAATATGACCTAGAGCAATCTGTTTATTCCCTTGAAGCGGCTGAAGCATTTTCAAAAGCTGCAGTGGCGAAAAAGAAGAGTGTCAACATACACCTAAAAGTAGATACAGGTATGGGCAGAATAGGCTTGCAGGCCAATAATGATTCCGTAGAAACTATAAAAAAAATAAATGAATTGACTGGTATAAATATAAAGGGCATATTTACTCACTTCGCTGTTGCAGACGAGGTAGATAAAAGCTATACACAAATACAATTTGAAAAATTCAACTGGATTTGCAGTGAGCTGAAAAAACAGGGGATAGAAATTGAAATAAAACACTGTGGAAATAGTGCTACAATTATTGACCTTCCTCAAATGCACCTGAACATGGTCAGAGCTGGAATTATGCTATATGGGCTTGCGCCTTCACCAGATGTCATGCTTCATAAACTTGAGCTGAAAGAAGTCATGTCACTGAAGGTGAGAATTACACATGTAAAGGAAATGGAAGCCGGACAAAGTGTAAGCTATGGCAGAAAATTTATTGCAGACAAAAAAGTAAAAATTGCTTCCCTGCCTATTGGATATGCAGATGGATATACCAGGATGCTGTCCGGTAAAGCAGAAGCATTGGTTCAAGGCAAAAGAGTTCCTGTTGTAGGAAGGATTTGTATGGACCAATGCATGATAGATGTTACTGGTATAGAAAATGTTAAGGTAGGAGACGAGGTAGTGTTATTCGGACAACAGGGCGATGGCTTTATCTCGATTGATGAAGTGGCAGAAAAGCTAGGTACGATCAATTATGAAATTGTGTGTATGATTAGCAGAAGAGTTCCAAGGGTATATGTAAGCAATGGTGAGGTTGTAGAAGTGTTGAATTACCTATATTAATCAGAATGTTACAAGTATATTACCAATATTTTATAATATACACCTTGCAACATTTGGTATATAATACTTTATATATGGTTAACTTAAAAATAAGGTGATTAATGTGTTGAGCTATTTCATATAATGTAAATAAGCTGCATAATTATATAATGTACATAGAAGTAAGTACATCAGTACTTCTTCAAAAGTAATATACTAACCTCATACATAAAATACATTGTGTGCATAACACGGGAGGTGCTAGTGTGGCTGATTCAAAGAGGATTGTTGTAAATGTTCCAGATAGCCTGCTGAAGGAAATAGATGATGCGGTATGTATTGACTGCCGTAATAGAAGCGAATTTATCAGGAATGCCGCTAAATTTTATCTAAAGGAGATTAAAAAGATAAATATGGTTGAGAGAATGATGAAAGGCTATTTGGAAATGGCAGATATCAATGCAACGCTAGCAGAAATAGGACTCACCGCAGACAATGAAACTTTTGCTGGATATGAAACAAGACTTGCGGAGTGTGAATAGTGTGGTTATAAAAAGAGGGGATATTATCTATGCAGACCTCAGCCCTGTGATTGGTTCAGAACAGGGTGGCATAAGGCCTGTTTTAGTTATTCAGAATGATATAGGCAATAAATACAGTCCAACAATAATCGTGACGGCCATCACCTCTCAAATTAACAAAGCCAAGCTTCCCACCCATGTGGAAATCAATGCGGAGGAATATGGCATCACCAAGGACTCAGTAATATTGCTTGAGCAAATACGAACCATTGATAAAAAGCGCTTAAAGGAGAAAGTGGGGCATCTATCAGATGAACTGATGAAAAAGGTAGATGACGGACTTCAAATAAGCTTTGGGCTAATAGAATACTCAGTTTAGTACATAGTGAGCTATAATGTAAAAATTATAGCTCTTTTTATTTTACATTATTGCAAAGCAAATCTAGGTCTTTTTTTTACAAATTTCATGGAAATATTACAAAGTTGCAAAATATACAGGAATTTCAAAGTGGATGACGAATAATATATTATACAAATAAGTGCATCATTTTATTTTCTATACCCAAATGTAGAATTATGAGATGTAGGAAGTGACACCTATCGTGTAGAATTGTGGAGAGAGAAGGGGATAAGCATGAATATTACATTGAACAAAAAAATAATCGCAACAATCATTGTTACTACATTAATATTAGCAGTTGTATTTGTAAATGGTTCAGCTGACGGCACCACACCTGGATCAGAGGCAGACCCAGTAGTCACTCTATCCTATGTTGAACTAAAATCCGAGCAAACGAAATATTACATAGACAGTTTGATTGCAAAGCACAGTCAGGATATTGCTAATTTAACAACGCAGTTGGAACAGAAGAACCAAGAAATCATCAAGCTGCAAGAAGCAGTGAATCAGCAATCATCTGATGGCGCGGGTTTTGTAGTTGTATTTTTGAATAAGGGTCAAACCTTACTGACCGGATCTGGGACAGAGCTAATTGTAAGATCTGGAAATGTTACGGCAATTAAAGGCACCAATGGTGGGCTTGCAAATGTTACCTCTGCAAAGGATCTTGATAATGGACAGGTAGCAGTGCTAAATAATTTATTAATTTCCTCTAGGGATGACGGCAGAGGTATTAAGGCAACTCTTGATTCATATTTGCTGATAAGAGGAACCTATAATATAAAGTAAATAACAAGAATTTATGAATGGTAAGGGGATAGGCATTCCAAGATGTCCTATGCCCCTTTTATTTATTGAATTTGTTGCCATTGACAAAGGTGGATTTTTGCTATAGGATTCTAGATGGAAAAGTATAAACAAATATTGGTATATTTAGATAACAAATTCTTATAGCGTGTTCTTGCAAGCCTCTTGAAAGAGGCGGAACATTCATATAAGAAGGGCTTTTGAAATAGTGTTTTGTCATTTAGATATGATATAATAGTATAGCATGATTCAGCAACAAACAGGTTACTTGCACGAAGTTGTATGAGAACCCAAAAATATACCGATTATAATAGAAGACAAAGGGGGGATGCAATTGTGATTAAGGTATTGCACTTAATAAGCGGTGGTGACATTGGAGGTGCGAAAACCCATGTGCTTTCATTGGTAAATGAGCTTTCCAAAAGTATTCCTGTAAAGGTAATCTGCTTTATGGAAGGAGATTTCTATGAAGAAGGTAAGGCAATGGGATTGGATATTGAAGTCTTTTCTCAGAAGCGTCGTTACGACCTGTCTGTCGTAGCAAAGCTGGAAGCTCTTATCAGAAAAGAAGGATACAGTATCATTCACTCCCATGGTGCAAGAGCGAACTTTATCACTCGTTTTCTGAAAGGAAAAGTACATATTCCATGTATTACAACGGTACATAGTGATTTTATGCAGGATTTCAAAGGGAATCTGTATAAGCACTTAATATATACTACTTTGAATATTTTTGCGCTGAAAGCTTTTGACTACTATATTGCCATATCCGACGATTTTAATAAAATGCTGCAAGAACGAGGCTTTCAGAAAGACAGGATATTTAGTGTTTATAATGGCATTGACTTTAATGAACCGATAAAGTGTATGGATAAAATAGATTTTCTCAAGCAAAAGGGTCTTGAGGCCATAGCAGATAGTGTACTTGTAGGTATGGCGGCTCGCTTGCATCCTGTAAAGGGTCATAAGGTGCTTTTGGAAGCTGCTGCATTGGCATTAAAGGAGTACCCCAACATGCATTTCCTTTTGGCTGGGGACGGGGATGAAAAAGAAAATTTGATTGAGCTGGCAAAGAAATTAGATATATTAGACCATGTGCATTTCCTGGGGCATATTTATCCCTATGATGTGTACAACAGTGTGGATATCAATGTGATTACCTCCTATACGGAAAGCTTCCCCTATGCTTTGCTGGAGGGGGCAAAGATGCATAAAGCCAGTATAGCATCTGCTGTTGGAGGGATACCTGTACTTATAAAAGACGATGAAACAGGTCGTTTGTTTGACCCAGGAAATAGTGAAGATCTGGCAAACAAGCTTTTGGACCTTGCGAATCATGAAGAGAAACGTCGCAAATTAGCAGAGGGACTATATGAACATGCCAGAGAGCATTTCTCATTGGAAGCTCTTGCTGCACAGATACTTGAGATATATAAGAAAATTATTTAAGCAATACAAAAGGAGGAATCGCAATGCGATTGGTTGATGAAAAAGGGAAATTATTTGGATTGGTAAATATTATTGATTTTATTGTAGTTTTAATGATTGTATTGGTTGCGGCAGGTGTTTTATACAAAACAAATACCTCAGCAACCAATACGGTTAATAAGGATATTGAAGTGGTCGTTCGCGTGCAGAATATGTACCCTACAGTTGTAGACAGTCTAAAGGTTGGAGATAAGCTTGTAGCTGCGAATGGATATGTGAATGCTACAATTAGCAATATTGAGGTAATACCTGCAGCCTATATTATTGACAAGCCCGATGGAACAGCTAGCTTAACCGACCATCCATTTAGGAAGGATTTGATGGTTACAGTTAGTGCCAATGTAGCAATTGTAGGACCAAATATTTCATTAGGCGGACAGGAGCTAAAGGTAGAAAAACAATACATACTGAAGACAAAATTGGTTGAAGCCAATGGATTCATAAGTAGTATCGAAGTGAAATAGAGGTTGTGATGATAGGATGAATATTTTAAAGAGTAGTATATTGTATCAGACAATCCAAAAGGCAAGTATGGCTTTTATGAGAGCTTATCAGAATAGCATGCTGTATGTGCTGGTAAAGCATTTAAAAACGGCATATGCAGACAGTGTCATTATGTCATGGCTGCTCAGCCGCAATGCGGAAAAAGGCATATTGCAGCAGTCCATCTTTTTTAGGCTGATGAAAGGCATTAAAAATGCTATGGATAAGCTGATGGCAGCTTTGGGCAAGCCTTTTAGGACTTCTCTTGAGCATAGTGGATTAACCACCTTTTCAAAAGCAATAACACAAAGCTTTCGAAACACCCCTCTCGCTCTCATTGGACTTATGGGGTTTGTGTTCATGCTGGCCAATTTAATAGTTAGTGTAGCAATCGCCAAGGGCTTTACCTATCCAGGAACTGTCCTTCGTGCAGCACTGCTTTTGGTCTTTCTCATGCTGATGGGTGCAAATGTGGAAGGGAAGGCACTGCGAAATAGCAGCGTCATCCTTCGTTTTATAAAATATATGATCGATTAAGTTGGTGATAATATGGAGAAATATTTAATTAAGGGCAAGCTCAATCCTCTCGTACTTTTGGCTGCCTTAGGTGGAATACTTGCAGTTTTTCAATCCGGAAAAATGCTGTTGGCTGCACTTCTCATGCTGATACCCATTCTAATATTGATATTGGAGCCAGCAAGATGCCTTTATCTGGCTATGGCATACTCCTTTATTGATTTTCTTCTTCGAAAATTGGGGCCAGTTGCTTTTCTTTCTGGAATATGGGATGAACTGTTTTTTATTTTTATTTTAACAGCGGTCCTAATAAAATACATATATCATGGTGAATTCAGATATCGGATAACCAATCTGGACATTCCCATTGCTTTGTTTGTATCCATCAGTTTGTTTTTGCTGCTTTATAATTCACCTGAAATGCGCATCGGCATTGAGGGCTTTCGAGTCATTATTCAGTACATTTTCTGGTATTTTGCAACAGTGAATGTTCTGAAGCATAAAAGGCATGTAAAGGGGCTCATTATGTCTCTTTTGGTAGTCGTTTCGTTTATGGCGCTTCACGGAATCTATCAGTATGTTATCGGTGTTGAAATACCAAGTACTTGGGTGGATCAAGCAGAGATAGGGGTTCGTACCCGTGTTTTTTCAATTCTGACCAGTCCCAATATACTAGGCAGCCTGATGGTATTGTGTGCACCTATTGGCCTTGGGTTTGCTTATGGAGAGAAGGCTTGGTTCAAAAAGGCAATCTATCTGCTTTGCAGCTTAGCCATGCTTCTCTGTTTGGTCTTTACTTTTTCTAGAGGTGCATGGATTTCCTTTGCAGGAGCGATCGTGGTTTTTGGATTGCTTAGGGATCGTAGAATTATTGCAGCCTTTGCCATTGCTGGTGTCTTGGTTTTTATTTTTGTTCCTTCTGTAGCAAACAGACTATTGTATATGCTGAGTCCAACCTATATTGCAAGCAGCACTAGAGGAGGACGTATTGGGCGATGGGACAAAGCCATACAGATTATCAAGAACTACCCGCTTCTAGGAATGGGCTTTGGCCGTTTTGGTGGAGCGGTTGCTGCACGTTATGAAATTGCAGGAACCTTCTATGTTGATAATTTCTATCTGAAGACAGCAGTTGAAACAGGCATTATCGGAATCGTTTCCTTTTTAGGTCTATTAATATCAGCCTTAAGGCAGGGACTGCGGTCAATCTGGATGGTACAGGATAAACTGCTGCAGGACATCGGGATTGGTGTTTTTTCTGGACTGATTGGTGTAATTGCTCATAATGCAGTAGAAAATGTATTTGAAGTGCCTATGATGAGTACATTGTTTTGGATATTGGTTGCTGCTCTGGTTTCTATGCGCTATGTAGAGATACCAGAACAAACAAAAATGTAAAGAGGTGTATCAATTGTCGAGTCAATTGAATAAGAAAATTATTTGCCTGTCTTCCGTAGACTGGTTTCCGATACCTACAAGAAAGCAACAAGTGATGTCTCGTATCCCAAAGGAAGTGGATATACTTTACGTAGAGCCTCCGGTGACGTTGATTTCACCATTAAAGGATAAAAACACCTGGAAGAAATTCTGGCGTTTTATGGAGGGTCCACGGAAGCTGACGGACAACATCATGCTTTATACACCTCCGCCGATTTTGCCTTTTGGCAATATTGTACGGGGTATTAATTGGTTTAATCAATGGTGGGACAGCTTGTTTATTAAGCAGCAGGTAAGAAAGCTTGGCTTCGAAAATAGCATTTTGTGGACATACATGCCCAACTCAGCAGATATTGCTGGACGACTTAAGGAAGATTTTTTAATATACGATTGTATTGATGAGCATGCAGAGTATGGCGGCTTTATCAAAAAAGAAACTGTCAATAAAATGGAGGCAGATTTGCTTCGAAAGTCTGATCTGAGTTTTGTTACAGTACAAGGTCTTTATGACGCAAAGGTACAATATAACTCCAACATGCACATTATACCTAATGGAGCCAACGTGGAGCTTTTTATGGAGTGTCAGAAGGAAAGCACAAAGATTGCAGAGGAAATGACCCGAATTCCCCATCCTATTGTAGGTTTTTTGGGAGTCATCCAACCCTGTATTGACACCGAGCTTCTTGAGAAAATCGCAAAGGCGCATCCAGAATGGTCTGTGGTTTTAATTGGACCCTTGACTGCAGGTGTGAGCATTGAATCCCTGCTGAAGCATTCAAATGTGTATCATTTGGGTCGAAAGAACCCCGAGGAACTGCCTAGCTATATGAAGGCTTTTGATATTTGTTTGAATCCATTTAAAATCAATAACCTTACCCTAAATGTAAGTCCTCTAAAATTTTTCGAGTATCTGGCTACGGGAAAACCAGTGGTATCTGTAGATATGCCTGGAGTACATGGGTATGAGGATATCATTTACATCGGCAAGGATCATGAGAATTTTATTGAGGAAGTGGAAAGGGCATTGGAAGAGGATAGCCCAGAGCGCATTGAAAAAAGACTTGAGGCTGCCAAGCAAAATTCATGGGAAGCACGTACAAATTGTATGCTAAAACTATTGCAACAAAACATAAAAGGAGAATAGATTATGCAGAAGAATAAAATTGCTGTCTTTGGACTTGGTTATGTAGGGCTGCCTTTGGCATTAAGCTTTGCAATGAAAGGTTCAGAGGTATACGGTGTTGATGTAAATCCC
>JAQSYB010000299.1 GCA_029256365.1 Clostridia bacterium | reverse complement strand
AGTCCTGCAGCATTTTGATTGATTTCCATAGCCTTATCGATGCTGCCATATAGTACTTCATTCAAGATTTGCTCATGGGTTTGATGCCATTGCATAAAGCTTTCCCTGGCCTTTGTTTCCAATTCTAGAGACCCACTATGTATCGAATGTTGTTTAATATTATCAAAATTCCTATATATCCTATCCATCAAAACCACAAGTTCCAGATCTTTTTCTTTAATTTGTTTGCTATCTGTAATAAGCAATATGTCCTTCATCAAGCTTTGCATTTTAATAATATCGAGCCTTGCTTCTATCGCTGAAGATGAAACCTTCAAGGGATCATCATATATGCTGGTTGTCACACTTTCCAATTCCCTAATTTTTACAATTGTAGATATGCCGAAGCCTGTAAAAACTGTTGTAAAAATTAGCAGTGCAGCAATAAGTCTGCCTCTTATTGTCAATCGTCTCATAAACATCCCTCCTTTACCCCTTTTCTTTGCCTTTAAAAATATATATCAGAAAACTCTATATTAATCTTCTCAACTACTCTTTGCTTGTCATCATAAACTGAACTGACAGCATACTGCTCTGTTTCCTCTAATTTGCATTCCGGCAGTTCAATGATAAATTTTGTGCCCTTTTGATGCTCACTCTGAACCTTGATGCTTCCACCATGCATCTGTACCAAAGACTTTACTAAGCTGAGGCCTATCCCGCTGCCCTCATGCCTTCTCGTTAATAGCTCGTCCACCTGTTTGAATCGTTCAAATATTAAATTGATCTTTTCTTCATCAATTCCGATACCCGAATCCTTTATATATATTCTCACTCCATTTTCCATCCCTTGAAGCTCAACAAAAATATCGCCTCCAACAGGAGTGAATTTTATCGCATTTGAAAGCAAGTTTAACACAATTCTCTCTATGGCATCCGGATCAAAGTACATTGGTTTTTCTTCTATATCCGTATCAAAAATGATGTTTATACCCTTATCTTCAATATATTCCACCACACTCATGGTGATAGATTCTACAACCTGAACGATATTTCCATTTCTTTTGATAAGCTCAAAATGTCCAGAATCCATTTTTGTTATATCGATGAGGTTGTTTACCAATCTCAACAATCGATAACAATTCTGTACTTGAATATTAACCTTTTTCTCTACTTTTTCCCTATCCAAGTCATTGTTTCTCAAATAAAGTCTAAGCATTTGATTGGTGCTCATAATAATATTTAAAGGCGTGCGCAGTTCATGGGATATATTCGCCAAAAACATACTTTTCGCTTCATTAGCAGCTTCTGCTTCTTCTTTTGCCTTGCGAAGCTCTGCTGTCTGCTCCCTTACCTTACGCTCTAGTTCTAAGTTTAGGTTCCGTTCCTTTTCAATTATTCTTAGATAAACATTTATTCTATTGATCAATTGATACTCATCAATAGGTTTTGTGAGATAATCCACTGCTCCTATTTCAAAGCCACGTCTCTTAAATTCTTCATTGGTATAAGAAGCTGTTAAAAAAACGATAGGTATATCCCGGGTTTTCCGTCTTTGTTTAATCAGTGAAGCAATTTCAAAGCCATCCATTTCATCCATTTGAATGTCCAAAATAATTAAGTCCACATCATTTTTAAGAAGCTCTTGAAAAGCCTTGTAGCCACAGTCAGTTTCTATCACTCTGGCATCAATATACTCCTCTATTAAGCTTCTTAATGAAAAAAGATTATTTCTATTGTCATCCACAATAAGTATTGTATAGCTTGCTGTACTTACCACCTTATCACCCCATAAACAAAGACTTCCTGTATATATTGTATAACAAATGGGAAATATGTCAATTATTTGTGGTATCTCCCGTAAAAAGGCGAAGCATAAAAAAAAACCTACGGCAAACACCTTTTAAAGGTGTCTGCCTATAGGTCGATCATTCATTTTCTACTCCCCTTGGGACATCTTTATATATTTTGTTTTCGAACTTTGAACCAATGCAATTCCAATTATTACTATAATCATAGATATTACAACAGATGGTGTTATTGGCTCCCCAAGCAGTAAGGCTCCTAGCAGAATAGCTACGATAGGATTTACATAGGCATAGGTTCCTGCCTTTGCTGCCGACCACTTCTGGAGTATATAAATGTAACTGCTGTAGCCAACAAAGGAGCCAAATATGATCAGATACCCTAAGGCCAGCACCGAGTTTTGTGTGAAATGCAGCTCTGAAAATTCACCCTTTACCAGTGAAGTGAATAACAAGCCTATACCCCCGGCTAGCATTTGCGTACCAATGTTTGCAAATATGTGTCCCTTAAATTTTATGGCTTTAGAATGCACCGATCCAGCAGCCCAGAAAACGCTGGCAAGAACCAACACAATCAGTCCCTTAAGATCCACCGCTGCAGTGGCGGCATCTCCCATAATTAAATAAGCAACTCCTCCAAAGCCAAGCAATAAGCCACTTATAGATTTCAAATCCAATTTTACATTTCTCAAATAGAAAAACTCAATGATAGCCATAAACAGTGGGGACGTAGCAATAATTAGCGAGGCTATTCCAGAGCTTACCCACTGCTCGGCATAAACCACAAGTCCATTGCCGCATAAAAGCATCAAAAGTCCCACAATTGCCATATTGGTAATATCTGT
>JAQSYB010000298.1 GCA_029256365.1 Clostridia bacterium | reverse complement strand
TAAAAACAGCATTAACCCGTTTGGAACAGCATAAATATATAGAAAATATACTTCTAGAAAGCATTAAGGAAAAATTCATTGATTCTTTTGCCATTGCCTCTGAAATCGGGAATTATATACTTGACCAGACAAATATAAAGGTCCCGGAGGATGAACTGGGTTATATGGCCTTGCATATCGAACGAATGAAAAGCATCAAAAAGCATGAAAACGTAATCTAAGCGTTTTTTTAATAAAATATAAACCTTGGCGTGTTACTGGAAATCAGGCATGAGCCATAGACAAAACAAGTATCTCTTGTTTCGTCATGGCCATGCTTTTTTTATCATAAACTATAAGGGGGTATTATTCTTGAGTAATTTCTTCGGTAAAGTCCAAAAACTAGGGAAGGCTTTGATGCTGCCAGTTGCCGTCCTTCCAGTTGCTTCACTTTTATTAAGATTAGGTGCTCCAGATGTATTTAACATTCCATTTGTCATGAGCGCAGGCTCTGCTATCTTTGACAACCTTGCAATACTCTTCGCGATTGGTGTTGCCGTCAGTCTTGCCTTTGATAATGGAGGTGCCGCAGGCCTTGCCGGTGCAGTTTCATATTTCACTCTAACTGCCGGCACAAAAGCGATTAACCCAGATATCAATATGGGAGTTCTTGCAGGTATCATGGGCGGCATCATTGCTGGGAATATGTACAACAAGTTCCATAATTACAGGCTGCCTGATTGGTTAGGCTTCTTTGGCGGAAAAAGATTTGTCCCTATTGTAACGTCTTTCTTCAGTATCGCACTAGCTTTGGTGCTTGGATTTATATGGCCGCCAATTCAATCCGTCATTGATGCAGTTGGGCAATGGCTGATTTCAGCTGGCGCAGTCGGTACATTTACCTTCGGCACCTTAAATCGTCTGCTTATTCCTACAGGCTTGCATCATATATTAAATAATATCGTATGGTTTGTATTTGGCGAGTATAACGGAGCTACTGGTGACTTAAGCCGTTTCTTTGCTGGAGATAAAACAGCAGGTATGTTTATGACAGGTTTTTACCCGGTCATGATGTTTGGTCTGCCTGGCGCTGCCCTTGCAATGTACAAAACAGCTAAGAAGCACAATCGTGCAGCCGTAGGAGGGCTATTGTTCTCCGTCGCATTTCCTGCTTTCTTGACAGGTATTACAGAACCAATTGAGTTCATGTTTATGTTCCTTGCACCAGCGCTATATGTAATCCACGCACTATTAACCGGAGCTGCATTGGCCATCACTTATATACTTGGAATTCATCATGGCTTTGGTTTCTCAGCTGGCGCCATAGACTACTTCTTAAATATGGGCTTGGCAACCAAAGGCTGGCTGTTAATCCCGGTTGGTCTTGTCTTCTTCGTAATCTATTATTTGTTGTTCGTTGTGATAATCCAAAAGTTAAATCTTGCTACACCAGGTAGAGAAGATGATGCAGAAACAGAGTCCACATCCCAATTGGTAGACGCACACGGAATACACGGTCTTGCCAAATTATATGTAGAAAAACTAGGTGGCAGAGACAACATCGTAGAGGTTGACGCTTGTATCACAAGACTCCGCATCACACTAAAAGATAATAGCATTGTGAAAGATGAAGCTCTGACTTCCTTAGGTGCCAATGGTGTTTTAAGACCCAATAGCAGAAATATGCAGGTTATCATTGGAACAAAGGCTGAACTGATTGCTGATGAAATGAAAAAGCTGTTGAAACAATAAGCCTTTCTCCTATATGCAGCAGTGGTGTTTCCTCAATATACCCTTGCAAGTCTCAGAACTGAAACCTGCTGCTGCTTTATCATAATGAAAATTAGAAGGAAATGGATTTCCATGACCTCTGAACATATTTACTCGATATTTTGGATGCATACAGATTGGAGGAAAAAAGTGATTAATAAACTGTTTGGACCTAGTCCATGTATTTTAAAAGCACCAGTTACAGGAAAGCTTATTGATTTAAAAATGGTGCCCGACGAGGCTTTTTCTAGAAAAATGTTAGGAGATGGCATTGCCATACAAGCTGAAGACGGTTTGGTGGTGTCCCCTGTAAAAGGACGAGTGCTGCAAATATTTCCTACCAACCATGCCCTTGGTATTATAAGCGACGAAGGGTTGGAGATATTGATTCATTTGGGCATCGATACTGTGGAGTTAAAGGGACAGGGCTTTACACGCCTTGTGAAGTCAGAAGATCTAGTAGAACCTGGTACTCCACTTATTCAAATGGATCTAGATATTATTAGAAATAACAACAAGAGCCTGCTCAGCCCAATTATCATCACAAATATGGAAAAGGTAAAGCACATGGAATCCATGAATGGCTTTGTAAATGCAGCGAAGGATAATATATTAAAAATTCATTATAGAAAATAGGGGGAGATTCATTTGATTCGTTCAAGGGTAGTAGTTGTTAACGCAACGGGACTCCATGCAAGACCTGCAACACTTCTAGTCAACCTTGCATCCAGTTTCAAATCCGACGTGAAGATAGAAAAGAACGAAAGAATAGTCAATGCAAAGAGTATTATGGGTCTTCTGAGCCTAGGTATTACTGAAAATGAAGAAATCACCATTATCGCTGAAGGTGAAGATGAGCTAGAAGCGGTAAATACACTAAAA
>JAQSYB010000297.1 GCA_029256365.1 Clostridia bacterium | reverse complement strand
CACGATTGGCGGTTTTGTCTTTCCACGAAGTGGACTTTCTAGCAAACACGGTATATCACTAATCAATTGTGTAGGAGTGATAGATTCTGACTATACTGGAGAAGTTGTTTGTCCTGTGGTAAACCATAGTGATAAGGAATTTACAGTAAATCCAGGTGATCGAATCGCACAGCTTGTTTTTATGCCCATTTGCAAAGCTGCTTTGACGCAGGTAACTGAGCTACAGGAAACAGAACGAGGCAGCGGTGGCTTTGGTTCTACAGGAATAAAGTAGTTCTGATATTTCTGTAATATTTGTCCAAAAACATCATATATATTAATGAATATATATGATGCAATAGGGGTGAGTATATGAGATTTAGCAAGTTAAGCGGCAAGGAAATTGTTTCTCTTCCTGCCTGTGAAAGATTGGGATTCTTAGGGGACTGTGATTTGACTATTGATGAAGAAACAGGCCATATCAAATCCTTAATCGTACCTGAGAACAAAAATCAACTTTCCTTTTTTATAGATAGAAGATATCTGGAGATTCCTTGGGATAGAGTAAGAAAAATAGGCAACGATATGATTATTATCGATTTTGCCGATATATTGAAGTAAATAAAAGGTTGATGGGATTCCATCAACCTTTTGCATTATGGTTATAAATAATAAGACAAACACCTATGAAAGCGAAAAAACATACTATATATTAGTTTAAAAAGTGGAGGAGATATTATGCTTTGCGATGTCGATAGCAGTGAAGGCTGCAAAAACTTGAACTTCCTAATTATAGGCGGAGACGATAGATTAGTTGAGCTTGCTAATATTTTCTTTGGGAAGGGATATCAGGTTAGGGTCCATGGTATGGAAAAAGCAGCAAATTGTCAGGCTGAGAACGTGAAAAGCCTTGATGAAGCTGTTGAAAAATGCGATGTAATAATAGGTCCGATACCCTTTTCAAAGGAAGCAAATCAGGTGAATTCAAGTTATTCTGAAGAGACGATAGAAATAGAGAATTTATTTGGTAAAATTACACAAGATAAAAAGTTATACTTTGGGGCGATGAACAAAAATGCGAGAGAGCTTGCAGAGAAATATAACATCAAATATACAGACTATCATCATGATGAAAGCTATCAAATACTCAACACCATACCTACGGTGGAAGGTGCAATAGCTCTTATGGTCAGCGAAACAGAGTACACAGTTTTTGGCCGTAATGTCCTTATATTAGGGTATGGTAGAATTGGCAAGCTTTTATCTGAATACTCGAAGTCTCTAGGGGCTAAGGTTTATGTAGAAGCAAGGAAGGATGAGGACTTAACCTGGATAAGAACAAGGGGAATGAATGCAGTGAATCTTAAAGATTTGCCGGATTGCATTGGCAATATGGATATCATTGTAAACACTGTACCTGCAGTGCTTTTGGATGGAAGTAAGCTAGATTTGATAAAGAAGGATGCATTGATCCTTGACTTGGCATCGCTTCCTGGAGGAGTTGATTATTCCTTTGCAAAGGAAAAGGGAATAAAAACAATACATGCCTTGGGAATACCAGGAAAAATAGCTGCCAAGTCAGCAGCAGAATATATATTTGACACAGTATTAAAGCGATTGAATGTTGACTGAAAGGGTGAAAATAAATGAATTTAAATGGAGTCAAAATAGGACTTGCAATAACGGGTTCTTTTTGCACTTTTGAAAAGGTGTATAAAGAAGTTGAAGAGATTGTAAAAGCTGGTGCGAAGGTAACACCAATTTTTTCATACAACGCAGCAAGCATAGACAGCAGATTTGGCAAAGCATCGGATTGGGTCAGTAAGTTTGAAGCATTGACAGGCAGCAAGTCAATCATGACGATACCTGATGCAGAACCCATAGGACCTAAGAATATGTTTGATATTTTGCTTTTGGCACCCTGTACAGAGAATACGACTATGATACAAAATATTGGGCAATGCAAGCTTCTTTGATTCCATACGGAGGTGAATTCTTATGTCCTCAAGTTACTTAGTCGGTGTTATTCCTTTGGCAAAGCGTTGTTCGTTGCATTAACATAGGCAATATGAAGCTTAAGATTGATATCTTTGATTGTTTTTAAATCGGATAATGTGATGAAATCAATGGAATGGTCTATGATATTTTTTAATGCTTCAAGGTCATTGTTGCAAAGGAACTCATTTATAGAATATAAGTAATCCTCCTTGGGGGATGAGTAAGTTGTCAGATTCTCTTGGTTTGTAATATTCAATTGTTCATTTGTTTTCTGATTCAATGTCATTTCTAGGCTTTTAATTTTATCCAATATGATTTCACTAGCAGCAAAATCTTCCCTATCTAAAAGTAGCACATATTTATCCAACAATTTTTGTGTATCTTTTATTTCTTTTTCCAATACCTTTGATTTCAGATCACTTTGTTGATTGCTTTTGGGCTTAGCTGACTGTATTACCACACCACTTATAAGCTTTTCCTGATTCAAAAGCTCTTTTAAATATTCTAGTACAGCTTCTTCCATCAAATCAGCTCTGCATAGATTGCTGCATCCTTTGCATCTATAGTACCGATAGCTTTTGATGCTTGTACTTGATGTGAAGCTGAGCATGGGTGAGCTGCAATTTGGGCAAAGTATTTTACCGGACAGCAAGAATCTAT
>JAQSYB010000296.1 GCA_029256365.1 Clostridia bacterium | reverse complement strand
ATGAAGCGGATTACGATGATGTACTTGAAATATGCAAGGATATATGGGATGGCACTGACTATCTGCCTCAAATCTTTCACAGCTGGGTCAATGACAAGACTGGTAAGTTTGTCGGAGCCATCGATACCGATACTGGCAAAGTAATCGGTACAGATAAGTATTCCATTCTATCGGATGGCACCGGCTGGCTAGAAGGCATGAGAGTACATAAGAACTATAGAGGCAGAAAAATAGGCAAGCTTTTGACGGAGTATGTTGTGCAGCATGCAAAGTCAGATCTACAGTCCGGCAAGCTGAATCAAATTGCATTTTCCACTCACATTTCTTCAATAGAAAGCATTAACATGATGAAGAAGTTAAACTTTCAGATAGATCAACAGCACATCATAGCTAGGAAAGAATTTGAGAAGCTTGATCCAAGCATTAAGCTCTCAGACTTTGAGATAAAGCCTTGGACTCCAACCTATGATGAATTCGCCAGCCTTCCATTTACTAATAGAAGAAATGGCGTTTTCCATATTGCTTTTTATTTCCAAAAGCCTACTATAGAGCTATTTCATTATCTCAAAGATCGCAATTGCTTTGTTAATATAAACGGTTACAACGGTATTTATCTATACAAAGGGGAGCCCCATTTTGTTACAGAAGAAGAAAGCTTCCAAGCCATAGATGCCTTTATGAATTACTATCTCATAACTCTAAAAGACAACAGCAACGGCGCTCCGCTATTTTCTATTATGGAAGAGGACAGGGCTTTAATCGAAAAACTAAAAGCCGCTGATTATGAAACCTGGACTGATTGGCAAAGCGACTATTATTATTTTGTGATGAAATAAAAAAAAGCTTCAGTTGAAAGCTTTTATTGATAACAAACCGGTAGAAGAATAAATGCATTGTGTTAAGGCGCATTTATATACAGTTTGTGTTGTACTCTGTGAAGTGAGGCTAAAAAGTTCGTAAGTCTGGCACTGTGCTAGCATTCAGAGGCAAGGATGCCTCATTGAATCAGGTAGGACTTTTTCGTCTCACAAGCAGTCAAGTACAACCAAGCTGTATATTTTTGCGCTGTATACAATGCTTTTATTCTTAGCATACTAAACGGCTTTCCATTGAAGTCTTTTATTTTAAGTCGGCTAGCGCCTTCGCCAGCTGGTCTGGGCAGGATGTGCCCCTGTCACCGCACTGTATCCCCTTCATTTTCTGAACGGCATCTTCTACCCTAAGCCCTTCAACAAGTCTTCCTATGGCTTGTAAACTGCCTTTACAGCCCTTTACAAAGCTAACCTTTTTAATGATGTTGTTTTCTACCTCAAATTCAATTTCTTGTGCACATACACCTTCTGTCTTGAAAATCACAAAACCTTCCCCCTTAATCCTATGTTATGAATCATTATTAGCTAGGTACAAAAACCTTTAAATACTTATGCAATACCTCAATATCCAAGGGAAAGCTTGGTCCCTTTTCCCCATCAATGTCTGTTCCACAGAGCTGGTTGCATTCTACTGTCAGCTTGTTTGCGCTGAAATAGTATATGTTCGGGTCCCCGATATGCTCTCCTCTAATTATCTTGAGAAACAATGATAAGGTATTAGATATGTTTGCAGCCTTTATTGCGATTACATTCATTCTACCATCATCTATTACAGCATCCGGAGCAAGCTTATTGAAGCCCCCTGCTGAGCTGCCATTCAGAATTAACAGCAGCAGCATATTATCCTCTATTACTCTATCTTCTGAAACCAGCCTCATCTTGATGGGCGAATACTTTGGTATTTCTTCAATGCCTTTTATATAGTATGCAATTTGTCCCAATGCATTTTTCATATTCGTTTCAGTTTTATAGGCTACCTCAGTCAGCAAACCTGCACTGCATACATTAATAAAGTGGCTATCGTTTACTCTTCCTAAATCAATATCTTTGATGCTGCCTTTTGTAATGATGTCACAGCAGCTTTTAATATCTTTGGGTATTCCCAAATGAGCCGCCAAATCATTGGATGTTCCAGCGGGAAAAATACCCATCGGAAGCTTAATACCCAATCTTGCCATGGCATCAGCTACACTGCTTACTGTGCCATCTCCACCTGAAACACAAATGCGATCATAGTCTTGTTGAATATCCTCAAAAGCACTGTCAATATGTATATCATTGCTAATTCTGAAGGGAACAGTGACATAACCCTCGCTCTGGAATCTGCTTATTACCAAGTCCAGCTTGTTTTTAAAGCTTGCATCCCCGGACTTTGGATTGTATATCAATTTGATTTTTTTCATATCATCACTCCAATACATCCCTTACGTGTTTTGTACCAAACAGCTAATCTTGGAATCATATATCCTTTGGTTATATATTATCTATTATATGCGAATCTCTTACAAAAAACAAAAAAGCAGATCTGAGATCTGCATTGTTAACGTAATGGCGGAGAAGGAGGGATTTGAACCCTCGCGCCAGTTTCCCAGCCTACACCCTTAGCAGGGGCGCCTCTTCGGAGAGAGAGGGATTCGAACCCTCGGACGCTTTAACACGCCTCTGGTTTTCAAGACCAGTTCCATAAACCGCTCGAACATCTCTCCTCGTCAGAACAATATCCATTATATCAACAAACCTTAAAAGTGTCAATAAAATAGTAGCATATTTTTTATGTGAATTATTAGAAACACTTGCATTATCTAACATCCATCGACTCAGCCAACCAACAATTTTTATTTTACGTAATATATAATATAATATACATAGAAAAAAACATCTATTATGATAAGTTACTGATTTTTTATATCATTCAAATTTTTTAATGAAAGAATGATTGCATCACATCGTCAAGGAGGCCAGAACATCATGATGATTATTCCACAAAAGGTCAATGAGCTGTTGAATGTATATTTTAAACTATTCGAAGAAAAGCTGCCTAACTTACTACAAGACTATTATATCTATGGCTCTGTTTCTTTGGGTGCATTTGATTATGGTTATAGTGATATTGATTTTATAGCAGTCATGAAAAGAGCCGCTACAGAAGTAGATATCGCGATTTTAAAGGAAATTCATGGTGCAATGAGAAAGAAATTTCCCAAAACTGATTTGATGGGAATGTATTTAACCAACAACGATCTTCAATTGCATAATCAAAATACAAAATCCTGCCCCTGCTTTATTGATGGAGTATTCAAAGGTCTAGAAAAATTTGAAAAAAATTCAATTGATGCGTACCAGCTAAAAAAATATGGCATTTGCATGAAGGGGCAGAATGTTTCGGAGCTTGACTATATCGTAGATTGGGATATCTTAATTCATGATATGAGAGATAATTTGAATTCCTATTGGCTTAATTGGCGGAATCGCTGCGAGAAGCTTTTTACTATTAAATATATTGGCTCCTTTGTC
>JAQSYB010000295.1 GCA_029256365.1 Clostridia bacterium | reverse complement strand
CCTCAAGCATACACGTCTGCCATTTCGCCACGATCGTACATAAAAATAAAAAAACCAAAGCTTTCACTTTGGTTTTTAATATTCAATATGGTGCGATCGATGGGACTTGAACCCATACGATTTCTCACACGCCCCTCAAACGTGCGCGTCTGCCATTCCGCCACGATCGCATTTGCTACAGAATAATTATATATCCGCAGGTTATTTGTGTCAACATAAAATTGCTGCCAATTACCTTCTATCCTTGGCTATAAACCAATTCTGGATATTTCTATAGGGATTTACAGCGTCAGGTGTTATTTCACCTTTTACCTTATCTCTCACTACGATAGCAGATTCTCTGAAGAAAAGACTGATGCATGGGACTTCATCTCGAAAGGTTTTTTGAATTTTGCCATAGGCTTCTTTTCGAGTGTTGTCATCCGTGCTGGTAAAGGCTTCATAAAGCGAATTATCCATATCCAGGTTAGAATATGACATGAAGTTTTTGCCGCTAGCTATTTGAGAGCTGTGAAAGGCAAAGCTCAAATCCTGATTTGGAGATAGATTATAGCCTGTAAGAACTGCATCATACTTTTTGGTTGCAATGGCAGTTCGCATTTCCTCGAAGCTCATTGTTTTTACTTCTACTGAAAAGCCAACTTCCTCAAGATTCTTTTTTATCTCTAATGCAGCCTTTTGTCTAAAATCGTTTTCATTGTTTGTAAGCAAGGTAAATTTTAAGGTTTGTGTAATATCATCATATTTTCTCTCCAAGACCTTATCATTGTTGCTGTCCACAAATCCGGCTTCCTTTAGCAAATTCTGTGCGTTGATTTTGCTGAAGGAGCTGTTTACTTCCTGATTGTCATAAAGCCATGAATTTGGGTTGATTGGTACATCTGTAAGTACTGCATTGCCTAACAGATACTTATCAATAATACCCTTTCTGTTAACTGCTGCCATAATCGCTTTTCTAACAGCTTTGTCTTGAAAAATCGATTGATTGTAATTGAAGCCTATAAAATCATAATAAAGTGATGTGTACTTATAGATTTTAACATCTTTAATTTCACTATACTTTTCCCAATCATAGGATTGCGTGTGGAGTATATCGAGTTCTTTCGCCTGGAATGCTGTTGAAAAAGCATCCAAATCATTTATGAATTGAACATCGATTTTCTCAACATAGGGGGTTGTTCCTTTCTCTTTTACACTTCCAAGTCTTATCCACTTTTCATTTGGCACTAGCTCCAATTGCTTTAGTTTGGTATAGCTAGATATCTTATATGGACCTGAGGCTACAGGCACTGCATTTGCATTGCCTGCAAAAACATGCTTCGGTATGATTGGAATTGTTAGAACATCAAAAGCATCTGCATAAGCTTGATCAAAAACTATTTTGACAGTGCTTTCATCTACAGCCTGATAGCTGTATACGTGCAGCAGCTTCTCCTTAAAGGTCGAGTTCTCAGCACTCTTTATGGTATCTAAGGAGTAAACAACGTCTTCACTTGTGATTTTTTCTCCATCGCTCCAGAATATGTTGTTTTTCAGGTTCACCATACATTGAGAGGAGCCATCAACAAAATTCCAGCTTTGTGCAATGACAGGAACAAGCTTAAGGCTGCTGTCATACTCTGCCAGCTGTTCAAAAATTAGCTTGGAAGCATCCAAGAAGGACATGCTGTTTACTCTTAATGGATTTAATTCTCTCGGCTCTACAGAGCCCAATACCACGGTTCCGCCAGAAGATGGTTTCTCTATATCAATTTTTACCTCTGGCTGATTCGCGTACTCAATTTCCTTACAGGAAACCAAGAACAAAGAACAAATCATAGTAATCACAATCGCTATACTCATTTTTTTGTTTATTTTCATTCGTCTCATCCTTTTACTTTAGTAATTGATCCGTTAATTCCACTGATAAAGCTTTAAATATATCTTATAATTATTGTTTACTCTATTTACAAAATTTTTCGTTTCCTCAAAGGGTATTTGATCCAGATTCTTGCCGTCCCTGCTTAGCTTTTCATTTTGCAGCCATTTATCTACATTTCCTCTGCCGCCATTGTAGGCTGCAAAGGTCAAGGTCATATCACTGTTGTAGTTGGTGTAAAGATATCTTATATACCAACACCCAAAACGAATATTCACTTCGGGATCAAATAACATATCATCATGATAGCTTTCCATTTGCAGCTTTTCCGCAATCCACTTCCCTGTGGAAGGAGTTATTTGCATAAGCCCCCTGGCATTTTTGCTTGATTCAGCAAAAACTTGAAAATTACTCTCTGTTTTAATTACTGCGGCCACCAAGGGTGACGGCAGCTTATATTCCTCTGAATACTTAACAATTGTCTCTTTAAAATAAAGAGGATATATCATTTTGATAACAACGGGTATTTGCTGCACAGCAAAATATGCGATGCCAATGATTATGACCGCTGTTAAAAAATTTACTTTTCCGCGCCTCTTCAATTACAAATCTCCCCTGACTGCAAATTAAACCACAATTCTTTTACTTTATTTTTTACTTCATCCAAAGGCTGTGTCGTATCAATTACTGCATCTGCATATTTCAGTCTATCCTTATTTGTCATTTGCGCATTGATTCTATTCATAGCGTTCTCGCTAGACAATTTATCTCGCTCCATTACCC
>JAQSYB010000294.1 GCA_029256365.1 Clostridia bacterium | reverse complement strand
GTTGGAGGTTTGATTACCCTACGAAGCTAGATCATGACCAGCATATGGCTGTGCAAGCAGCAGTCAGGTTTTTGCGAGAGCATGGGGAATGCTTCCCTGCAGGGGCAGTGCCCAGCAACCCATCCCAGTTGGCAATTTTCCAAGGATGAGTACGACGAAACAGGTCGTGAAGCTCCAGATTTTGAGATCGCAGAAGCGGTTATGGAAGCGATGAAGAAGTTTGAGGCTAGCATATATAAATATAATAAACGTGCGAAAAAACAGGATGAAAGGAACGATAAATAGAGAGAAAAAGAACCCATTCTTCTACGATAATCTGTAGAAGAATGGGTCTATTTTTGCGTTATTCTTACTTTCCAAATATGCGCTTTAACACTTGCTGTAGAAATGGTTTCTTTGCTGTGGAAGCTTGATCCTTATTTAACTGTGTGTTGCTATTCCCTTGAGCAGCGACGGTCTCCGTATGTTGGGAGGACAGTGGTTTGGGCTTGATGCTTGCTTGGGCGGGCTTTGTCTGCGCAGCAGGAGATGCTGCATTTGTATTTTTAACTGCTTGATAAGCAGGCTTTGACATAGTCGAGGGCGCTTTGGGTCTATTCTGCTGCTGAGGTGGATTTTTGTAAGAGCCCTTGGGTTGATTTTCCTTAGGAATCGTTTTTGGTGCATTTTGTTGAGGCTTGACCTTTATTGAATTTGCCTGTATCCATTTATCAATTTGAGGTTTATTCTCATTGAGAAAGGCATCCGAAGGCAATTCTTCTTCGGCAATCATTGATCCGATGTGCTCTTCAATGGCATAAAGGCTCATGATATCTTCTCCTGTAACTAAAGTAATGGCGCGTCCAGCCTGACCAGCTCTGCCAGTACGTCCGATTCGATGCACATAGCTGTCTTTGTCCAAGGGCACATCATAATTGATAACAAGGGACAAACTGTCAATATGAATACCGCGAGCAGCAACATCAGTGGCTACCAGCAAATGGAATTCTCCTTGCTTAAATTGCTGGATGGTCTTCAAGCGCCTACTTTGAGGGATATCTCCATGCAGTGCTTGACAGCCATAGCCTTTTCTGGTTAAAAAGCTTTGCACTTTATCCACCATCATTCGTGTATTGCAGAAAATCATGCAGCTTTCCGGCTGTATAGCCATAAGAAGACGATTTACCTGAGTGTTCTTTTCATTGTGATTTACACGATAGTATACTTGTTGTGTTGTATCCACCGTTTTGGTCTGTGATTCGATTTCAACAGTTAAGGGCTGCTTCATGTAATCCCTGCAAATTCTATGAATTTCATTGGGTATAGTGGCTGAAAAAAGCAGGGTTACCCTATCTTTGGGCAGGGTTTTGATAATTCGTACAACCTGATCCAAAAAGCCCATGTCCAGCATGATATCTGCTTCATCAAGAACCAAGAAGCGGATATGCTTGGTTTGGAGATTTCCGTGACTAATGTGGTCATATACTCGACCAGGTGTTCCGCTAACAATAGATACTCCTTTGCTAAGGGCTTGTATTTCAACATTCATATTGTGCTGTCCGTATACAGCTGTTGTTTTGTGATGAAGATGCTTTGACATTTTTTTTAGATCGCTGTCTACTTGAACCGCAAGCTCTCGTGTTGGTGTAAGAATAAGTGCTTGTGGGCCAACTGCATTTGAATCCGTCAACTGCAGGATGGGAATGCCAAAAACAGCAGTTTTACCGCTGCCTGTTTTAGACATGACAATGATGTCTTCTTGATTTAAAATATGTGGAATTGCTTTGCTTTGCACTTCAGTTGGTGTCTCGAAGCCCATCTCTTCTATGGCCTTTAATATGAAGGGCGAAACGCCCAGATCTTTAAAATTATTTTTCATTATTTTCTTCCTTTGTTATTCTTAGATGGTTTTATTATATCACTAACTTCTGTTTTGTTCTATATCAGTGATAGGAAGATAAGTTTACTGTTCTTCGGTGAGGAATTGAAGAAATGAATTATTAAGCTACTTTGGTGCAATAGATATACTTGACAAAGGAAATACATAGGCATATAATAAAACAAACCGACGTCGGTTTGTTTTATGGGAGGGATAAAGATGGTTGATTTACTAAAAAAGCATTATACAAAAAAAATGGAACTAGTAGAGATTGCAGAAAAACTATTTCTTGATAAAGGATATGAAGAAACAAGTGTTGAGGATATTTTAAAAGCTTCGGGATTATCAAAGGGCGGCTTTTATCATTATTTTAAATCAAAAGAAGAAGTATTGGCAGAAAGCATCAATCAATTTGCAGAAGGTTTGTTGATTGAACTTGCGCCTATAGTTGAGGACAAGGAACTTCATGCTTTGGAAAAACTAAATCAATTTATGGAAAAAAAGTCAACATCCCAAAAGCCTAAGAAAGAGCTGATTGGTTATTTGTGCATGCTGAAGAAATCAGATTTTACGTTTTATAAATACACCATAGCAATCGTGCAAAAATATATTGATCCACTAGCAAGAATTATCGAACAGGGAAAGGCAGAAGGTGTTTTTCATGTCGAGTTTCCTCGTGAAATAGCAGATATATTATTAAGGGCTGTGACCTCAGTTCCACAAAGTATGTTCTTTAATGAATATATGGAGGATCAAAACAAGGCAGCGAAATATAAAGCTTCTATGGAAGCAATAATGGCCAGAAGCTTAGGAATAGATAGCAAAGAAATCCGAGTATTTGCCAATGATTGAACAATTAAAAATTGATAAAGGGGGAAGTACAATGCATAACATGGTGAAAAAGTTTGGAGAAATAACTTTTGATAT
>JAQSYB010000293.1 GCA_029256365.1 Clostridia bacterium | reverse complement strand
CAAAGCAGTAAATCTTCTGATATATTATTGTATTTAATAGATATATTTCTCTTCGTAGCAATTGGATATACTTTGTCGATTGTTCTTTTGAGTAAAGCCTCCATGCTAAAGGAGTTGATATTCAGATGAATCAGACCTTCCTCGATTTGTGAAAGCTGAAGTATTTCATCTACCATCTTCTTTAATCGTATCGATTCTTCCATAATGATATTAAGATATTTCTGTTCTTCCTCTTTGCTTTCCGCCAGACCATCAATCATAATCTCAGTATATCCCTGCAAATAACTTAAAGGTGTCCTTATTTCATGTGACACATTTGCAATAAATTCTCGCCGGATTTTTTCCACTCGCGACAGTTGCCTTGCCAGATTGCTTATGGTTTCTCCCAAGGTCTTGATTTCTTCACTGGATTTCAGATTAATGGTTGTATTATAGTTGCCCCTTGCTATTTCCTTAGCAGCATTGTTGATAAGTACTAAGGGCTTTGAAAAGCTCCTTGACAAAAAAAACGACAACAATGAAGCCAAAACGATCGCCCCTATAAATATATAGGTAAACTGCAGCTTAATAGCATTATTTGTAGTCTCCAGCTGTTCCAGCGGAGTTGCTATATATACTGCACCCATAAGGGTCGGTTCGAGATTTTCATCAATTATCATTTGTTGTAGTTCTCTCGTATTTTCATTTTGCTTTACAATAGGAACCCCAACTAATAGGGTATCCATATTTCGAATCATAAAGTTTCTTTTGTGAATGCTGTTTAGCTCTCTGATTTCCTTCATAAAGTCAGTTCCAAAAACATATCCAACCTTATATTCGGAAACTCCTCTTATATACTGGATTCTTGTATTTTCATCTGTTACTACTACGATATCATTCACTCTACGGATTACTTCTTCATAAGGAGCCGTAAAGTTGTATTGGTTGACTGCTATGAAGTCAGCAATTTTCTTTGCATCCTTTTCTGCCTGTTTAATTTCTTGATCCAAATAAAATGAGTACAAGAATCGAGTTTGAAATATCATGCTCAAAAACAATAGAACAACAGTCAGCGATATGATACCAACCCAAAGCTTGACGACTATTTTATTCCTGATCATCTTGGCACCTCAAGCTTATAGCCGACTCCCCATATTGTGGTGATATAATTGTTGTATTGACCTAGTTTTTCTCTTAGCTTTTTGACATGGGTATCTACAGTTCTTGGATCACCATATTGCTCATAGCCCCATACCTTTAATAGCAATTGTTCTCTGTTAAAAACAATCTTTGGATTTATTGCAAAGAAATACAACAATTCGTATTCTTTATTTGTAAGATTTATCAATTGATTGTCAATGGTTACTTCTCTTGATAATCTGTCGATGATTATTTCTCCAACCTGCAGGTTATGTGCAGCATCATTGTTTCGATTGTCTACTCTCCTTAGCAAGGCTTTTATTCTTGCGACTAATTCTTTTGGACTAAAGGGTTTCACAATATAATCATCTGCTCCTAGCTCAAAGCCAAACAGCTTGTCAAATTCCTCACCTCTGGCGGTCAATAATATAATTGGAACATCTGAGCTCCTTCTGATTTCTCTACATACTGTCCAGCCGTCTATTTCTGGGAGCATGATATCCAAAACCACAATATCAACTTCGCCGTTTTTAAACATATTTAAGCCTTGCTTCCCGTCAACCGCTTCAGATATCTCAAAGTTCTCTTTTTTAAATGCAATTTTCATAAGCTCTCTCATTTTTTCTTCGTCTTCAATAATTAAAACCTTGATATTGCTATCCATGTTTGTTTCCCCTCCAATGTATCGTGGTTTAATCAATTCCTCTGAAATAATGACCTTTTGTATATCCAGATTTCTTGCGCTCCTCTATGATATCATTTTTCTTGTTATCCCCAAGATTATTTAGCTTTTCTTTATATGCTTTTACAATTTGAAGCACCTCATGGTCCTTTTCTATGTAAAAATCTAACCTTAACTTACTTATTCCGCTATCTATTACATTGGATAGATTTTCGTATACACATAATACATCACTGTTTAAAATTGTTGTTTTGCAATTTCCCATACTTACTATTCTAAATAGCTTGTTTCTTTCATCCATTATACCATAATCGCTATTGCTATTATGGCAGGAATCACATTCTGACACCGCTGTTTTAGGACAATATTCCGTAATCATTGCAGGCTGATAGCCATATACTAAAGCCTCCAGCTCTACCTCAACTGCATGACTGACTTCTTTGATTTGAGCCAAATTCAACTCTGGAGAAATACATACGCTTTCCAATCCTTGACTTTTCAAGTAGTCTGCTGCTGCGCCATTGGCAATATTTAAGCTGAAATTGCTTCTTACCTTTGCTATTTTTAGCCGCTGAGCAATTTTTATATGTCCGATATTGGATAGGACGAGGCCAAATTCATTATTTTCTTCTATCCCATTCAGCATCTTTTCGATTGCATCTAATTCTGTGTTCCGCGTTATTTGCGGGAAAACATAATATAAGGAACAGCCTGCAGCCTTGCAGTACTTGGCCAGCTCATTTATAAGCGTTTTGCCTTTTTCATAATCATAATCTCCAAGAATATAAAGACATTCTGCACCACCAGATATTGCACTGATTCCTGCCTCAATACTTATTATTCCAGCT
>JAQSYB010000292.1 GCA_029256365.1 Clostridia bacterium | reverse complement strand
TATACATCAAGAGATAAAAGAAAATGATGATATGTATATCATATTGCAAAAGGTTCTGCATTCAAATATAGCAAGCTTTCAAAAAACCGTAGAGATAAATGACAGCAAAGAACTGGAGAAGGCAACAGATTTAATCGTAAAAGCGGATCAAATCCTGTTTTTTGGCATGGGAGGCTCCGGAAGCCTGGCTCATGACGCTTACCACAAATTTGTGAGAACGGGTATCAGGTGTGTTGCTCATACTGATTCACACTGGCAGGCTATGTATGCATCTATGTCAAAGGAAAATGATGTAGTCATTGCTTTTTCAAATTCCGGGAGCAATAAGGATTTGATGGAATCAATTGAAATCGCTAAAAAGAACAAGGTAAAAATAATATTAATAACCGGAAACGGCAAATCTCCTATTGCCAAGTTATCAGATATTGTATTGGTCTCATACGGCAAAGAATCAATGTTTAAAAGTGAAGCAATGGAGTCTAGAATGACTGCCTTAATGCTTGTTGATTGCCTCTATATAAGGACTGCCATGAAAATGCAGGAAGTTACTTTGAGCACCCTTCAAAAGATAAGAGAGGGAATAGCTGTTAAGAGGTTTTAGATACAGTCATTTGATAGAATGGACATATACAATGAACAAAAACCCTAAATTTAAATTTCGGAAACTTTTTATCCATGAAAATAATTTACATGTTTCTTTATTAAACAGAGTATGTTATAATACTTATGAAAATAATTTTCTTACAACTTATACTTCACTCATATGATGAATCCTTCGTAAAATAATATCTACTTCTATAATTCTATAGTATTTATCCTTATATACGAAATACAAGAATAATATAATAACTGAAAATAACCCTTCCAAATATCTTGCAAAATTTCGGAAAGCATTGGCTTATGGAAAGCTATTTAATTGGGTTAGTCAACCATGCATCCATGGGTCCCAGCTGTAAAAGATACAGAGCGTAGGATTTTACAACCAAAATTGATGCAATATTCTGATAGTGGAAATATTACTTGCCAAAATATTGATGGAATCTAAAAGATCACGTTGAAATTTAATCATTGGTTGTAATACATCTACATGACTGACAACATATCACACATCATATTTTACTAGTTTCATACATATAGTGTATAACAATTCCTAAAATATGTTCTTCGATTGATAGGAATTGTAGAGATTGTAGTGATTAACTGAAATAAATCAGGTAAACAAACGGAAGGAGCGTGTTCGTTTATGTCTGTTGGTGAAAATCTTGAAAAGATATTTTCACTGGAAAACAAGGTTATTCTGCTAACTGGAGCTACTGGAGGTATTGGCTCTGTTCTGGCAAAAGGCCTGGCAGATGCAGGTGCAGAAATGGCTTTATGTGATATAGGCAATGACAAGCTGGAGGCACTTGGGACAGAAATTAATGAAAATGGTTCAGCAAAAGCATTTGATCTTAATATTCTTCAAATGGATTCAATTCAGTTATGTGTAGAAAAAGTCATGAAAGAATTTGGGAGAATTGATGTATTAATTAATTGTGCCGGTATCAATAAAAGAGAAGGAAATATTATCAACATGGCTTCACATAACTCCGTGGGCATGCTTGGCGGCTGCTCAGTGTATGGAGCAACAAAGAGCGCAGTAACTGCTCTTACACGCTCTATGGCGATTGAATGGGCAAAGTACAACATTAGGGCAAATGCAATTGCCCCTGGTCATATTTTAACACCCCTAACAACTGTAACATGGGAACATCCAGAAAGATCAAAATATCTTAGTGATAGAATAGCAATGGGAAGGCCTGGCACACCGGAAGAAATTCTTGGTCTTACAATCCTGTTGGCTTCGGATTCATCGAGCTATATGTCGGGTATGATGTACCATATCGATGGTGGATGTCTGGCAGGCGGGCAGCCTTGGCCATATGATACAAAATACTAAGGACTGGCAATTTTACGATACATATAAATTGTGAGGGGGAATAAATATGGAAAAGGTACTGACTATATGTGAAAACTTCATTAAGTATTTGGTTGGAACTCTACTGGCAGCAATGGTAGCTATCGTATTCTGGAATGTAGTTAGCCGATATTTCTTAGGGGCATCCATAGCCTGGTCGGAAGAAATATCAAGGTTCATGCTTATATGGGTAGTGTTTTTAGGTGCAGTATTGGCCTATATTAAAGATGAACATTTAAGTTTGGACATTTTGATAAAGGCTGTGCCTAAGAGGATAGCCCATCTAATGCAGGTTTTAGCAGATATTGGTGTGCTCTATGCAATATACATAATCGTAATGGGAGGACTCAATTTAACAATGAACAGCTGGGACTGGCTATCTCCGGCCGCAGCGATACCCTATGCATATGTATATTTAATCATTCCAATGGCTGGAGCAGCCGTACTAATCATGACAATCTTTAAGCTAATTGGACATATAAAAGTACTTTTTGGTATTGGTAAAGAAACGCCAAAGGAGGATACGCAATGTTAGTAATTTTTCTTGTAAGTATGTTCTTTTTTATACTGATGAATATACCCATTGCATTCAGCCTTGTGCTGACAAGTCTTGTACTTATGGCTAGCCTTGGTGTTTCATCACCGGCAATTGTTTCTCAGAATATAGTCAGGGGAGTAGATAATTTTCCGCTAATGGCCATTCCATTCTTCGTTTTGGCAGGAGAAATAATGAATGTAGGCGGAATATCAAAGAGAATAGTTAATTTTGCCAAAGTCCTTATTGGTCACGTTACCGGTGGACTTGGATATGTTACTGTACTTGCAAGTATGCTTTTCGCTGGAGTCTCTGGATCAGCAATAGCAGATACTACGGCCATAGGCTCAATACTTCTTCCAGTTATGGAGGAGCAAGGCTATGAAAAAGGCAAGAGCACAGCTCTGATTATTTCCGCCGGGACCATAGGTCCTGTTATACCGCCAAGCATACCTATGATACTTTTTGGTGTTGTTGGTGGTGTATCTATCGTCAAGCTGTTCCTTGGAGGAGTTGTACCTGGTGTTTTGATAGGGATTGCCCTAATGGTAGGCTGGTATTTTCATTCAAAGAAAATGGGCTATAAAAGAACAAAAAGGGCATCCATTAAACAAATGATAAAGGATACCATTGCAGCTTTCTGGGCAATACTTCTTCCTGTAATAATCATGGGAGGAATACTGGGAGGAATATTTACTCCTACAGAAGCAGCAGTAGTGGCAGTTGTCTATGCACTGTTAGTGGGATTCTTTGCATACAAGGAGTTGAAGCTACATCATATTCCTGAAATATTTGTTCAGTCAGCAAAGAGTACTTCAATTGTTATGCTAGTATGTGGTGCTGCTACAGCAGCAGGATACTTTATCACAACCGCGCAGATACCTGTACTGCTTTCAGATGCTCTGCTAGCTGTATCAAATAATGTATATGTTCTTATGCTGCTTATCAATATTCTATTATTGTTGGTTGGATGTGTGATGGACTTAACACCTGCGCTGCTCATATTAGCTCCGATTTTACTTCCTATCGCAACAAGATTCGGACTTGATCCGATTTACTTTGGTGTCGTTATGGTTTGCAACCTCTGCATAGGAACTCTTACACCTCCGGTTGGTACGGTGCTTTACGTAGGCTGTGGGTTATCAGGGTTATCCATGTGGGAATTGGTTAAGCCTACCATGGGCTTTATTGCGATAATGGTTGCTGTATTGCTTCTTATTACCTATGTACCTGGTTTAATACTATATCTTCCTTATGCCTTTGGAAACTAAGTGTTAACTTGTTATTTAAAGGGGAGATAGCCACCGGCTGATTCCTTTTTGGATAAAAATCATGGCTAAAAAGCCGAATAACAAATAAGAGGGGGAATCTGTATGAAAAGACTATTGGCAATTTTACTCGTAGTTATGATGGCAGCTGTATTACTTACAGGCTGTTTGTCATCAAATCCGACTGTGGCTCCTGCGCCAGAAGTAAAGAAGGAAGAGCCAAAAGCTGAAGCACCTAAAGAGCCCGCAAAGATAATCAAGATAAGCAACGGAGTTAACGAACAGCACCCTGCATACATAGGCTGCGATGTTAAGGCGACTCAGGACGTAAGAATGGGAAATCTTGAAATGGTTGTTACTTCAGCTTCGCCAATAACAGGTCTTGCATCAGCATTTATGGCCTTTGATCTTCCCTTCATCATTCCAAATGAGAAGGCAGCAGATGCAATATTTGATGGTCCTGTAGGTAAGAAGATAGCTTCATCACTTGAGGGGAAAGGACTTCGTCTTCTTGCATATTATGAGAATGGATTTAGACAGTTAACAAACAGCAAGCTTGCAGTAAAGAGTCCTGCTGATGTAAAGGGACTAAAAATCAGAACAATGGAAAATCCAATCCATCTTGCAGCTTGGAAAGCACTAGGTGCTAACCCAACTCCAATGCCATTCAGTGAAGTATTTACAGCTATGCAGCAGCATACAATAGATGGACAGGAAAACCCAATCCCAACTATTTACTTACAGAAATTCTTTGAAGTTCAAAAGCATGTTTCATTAACTGGACACGTATATGGGCCACATATCATGTTGATCAGCGACCAGCTATGGGCAGAACTTTCAGCTGATGATAAGAAGATATTTGAAGAAGCAGCTTATGAGTCAGCATTGTTAAACAGAAAGACCAACAGAGAAATGTCAAGAGACTATATAGCTGAACTCAAAAAAGCTGGTATGGAAGTTACAGAACTATCTCCTGAGCAGCAAAAAGCATTCCAGGATGCAGTTCAACCTGTTTACACTGAGTTCCAAGATAAAATTGGCAAGGACCTTATAGATGAATTTATGGCAGCAGTTAAAGCAGCTCAATAAATAGACTACGGATTCTATTAAAATCCCTTCCTTTTGCAAAAGGGAGGGATTTTAAATATAATTTGATTATCTTCATAAGCCGGGAGAAGAATATCACATTTTAAATGGCAAAGAAGATATTTACTTTGGAAGCAATCCCTTTCTAGGGCTTGGATATATAAATAACCTTTAAAATAAAGAAAAAGAGGGGACATGGAATGAAAAAAGCTGATATAGGGATAGTCGGGTTGGCAGTTATGGGAGAAAACCTTGTTCTGAATATGGAGAGCAAGGGCTTTGCTGTGGCCGTATATAACCGCAGTACTGAAAGAGTCACTGGCTTCTTAGAAGGACGCGGAAAGGGCAAAAACATAATCGGTGCCATGTCAATAAAAGAACTGGTGGACAATCTTGAAACACCACGTAAAATAATGCTTATGATCAAAGCGGGTAAACCGGTTGATGATTCTATTGATTTACTAATCCCATACCTTAGTAAGGGGGATATCATAATTGACGGCGGGAACTCCCATTTCTCCGATACAATCAGGAGGACAAAGTATGTGGAGGAAAAAGGGCTTTTTTACATTGGAACAGGTGTTTCAGGGGGAGAAGAAGGCGCCCTTAAGGGGCCAAGTATTATGCCAGGAGGCTCCCATGCAGCATGGCCTTATGTTAAGCCAATATTTCAGGCTATTGCGGCAAAGGTTGAAGATGGAACTCCCTGCTGCAGCTGGGTAGGCGAAAATGGAGCAGGTCACTTTGTAAAAATGGTGCACAATGGAATAGAATATGG
>JAQSYB010000021.1 GCA_029256365.1 Clostridia bacterium | reverse complement strand
CACTTGTGAGTGTCAAGACTATTGATTGCTAGATTAAATTACTTAACGCCAGCTTTAATGATGTTGTCAGCTAATTTCAGATATTTGCCTACATCAACACTAACACTTGTGATAGCATCAACTTTTGCAAGTTCTGATCTTTCTGCACCCTTAAGTTTTGCTGTATCAATTGCTCCATTTGTTTCACTTACTGTATAAGCCTTATACTTACCACCTAGGTACTTATTGAAGTCAAGTACGGATGGGTGATTTGCATCTCTTACACAAGTTGGGAATTGACTTAAATCAAAACCAGCTTTTTTGTAAGCTGAAATCAAAGCTGTTATTTGCTTATCCCAAGCAAGAATTGTATCTGCTGGTCTGTCAGCAGAAGGTTTTACCATAACATATTGACCTGCTTTTGAATAAGAAATCTTACCCCAGTTGCCTTGAGCGCCTGAAGATAAAATACCTGGCTTCATGAAGTAATCAGCGCCTAAAACGTCGATTAAAACATCATGAGCTTTGCCGTCTTTGAAAGTAACAGCAGCTTTTATCATATCACTTTTTGTAGGAACTGTGCTGTACATAGCGTAGTTTGTAATTGTTTGAGGTTTTAGGTTGTTTGGAAGCTTTTTGCCTGCTACCCAAACATCTCCTTTTATTATAATTTCATTGAACAATGCAGAATCATATTGTTCTTGTGTAGCAAAGCTCAAGTGACCTGTAATTGTACAGTTAGCTAGCTTAAAGCCCTTTGCTTGTACTCTTACATTACCATCAAGTGTTCCATACGCAAGATTTGCGTTTTCAGCAGCAACTACTAAAACTGGAACCTTTAATGTAAACTGTTGTTCGCCACCAATATTTGGAGATGAGTGATAGTATAAACCAAATTTTCTACCTGGTACTGTACCACCAGCTTTTCTAATGTCACCTGACCATACAAGTTCTTTTTCTAGAGTAACATTGCTGCCAATTGTTGTAATCCAAGTTCCATTTGCTCCTAAAGAATTCTGTAATTCTGTTTGTGTTGCAAGATTTAGTGATGCACTTGCTATAACTTCAGGATAAATGCCAGGTGCTTTTGTTGTCTCTTCAGCCATTACAGCCATGCCTAGGCTAGACAAAACTAAGACTGTAGCCACAAGAGTTGCAATTAGTTTTTTCATAAAACCCCTCCTAAATAATGAATGAAATAGATTTTTGTCTTACTTCTATTTTAATTTTAATGTTAAGTTATTAACTTGTCAATCCAAATTATGGTTAATATGGATTATTTTTTATAAGGATTTATATCCTATGAAAAATAGCGATCTGATAAATTCAGACCGCTATTTTCTAAAATTCTTTATGTTCTGTTCTTGCTATAATCTCATTTTGCAAGGCTTCATTCAGGTCACAGAAATAATCACTGTAGCCTGCTACCCGAACGATCAAGTCCTTGTATCGCTCTGGATCCTTCTGCGCTTTTTTCAATGTATCTGCATTCACTACATTAAATTGTATGTGGTGTCCATCCAATTTGAAATAGCTTCTTACCAAGTGAGAAAGCTTATCTATTCCCTCTTCATCTTGAACCAACCCCGGTGTAAACTTAAGATTCAGAAGCGTACCACCGGTTTTGAGATGATCCATCTTTGAGGCGGACTTTATAACACCTGTTGGCCCTTTGGAATCAGCACCTTGAACTGGCGATATACCCTCCGACTGGGGCATTCCTGCCTTTCTTCCATCTGGTGTAGCCCCAGTTACAGAACCAAAATATACATGACAGGTAGTAGGAAGCATATCAATTCTATAAGCTCCTCCCTTTATGGTTGCTCTACCGTTAACAGCCTTATAGTATATGTCAAATAGCTCCTTCATGATGTCATCTGCATAATCCTCATCATTGCCGTACTTTGGTGTCTTGTTTAGCATAAGCTGTCTGATACGTTCAGTATCTCCATAATCAGCATTTAATGCTGCTAGCAGTTCCTCCATAGACATGGTCTTTTTTTCAAATACATGAAGCTTCATTGCAGCAAAGCTGTCTGTCAAGGTTCCAATTCCCACACCCTGTATATAATTGCTGTTGTATCTTGCGCCTCCAGCATTGTAATCCTTCCCTTTCTTGATGCAGTCATCAACCAATATAGACAGGAACGGCGCTGGCATATACTTGGCATAAAGCGTCTCGATGATGCTGTTGCCACGAATCTTTATTTCAATAAAGTGCTGTACTTGCTTTGTATAAGCCACGATTAAATCTTCATAGGTCTGAAAGGCTTTCGGGTCACCTGTTTGCAACCCAAGCTGCTTTCCTGTTCGAGGATCAATCCCATTGTTTAGTGTGATTTCTAAAACCTTTACAAGATTAAAATATCCCGTAAGGATATAGGCTTCCTTGCCAAAAGCACCAGCTTCTACACAGCCGCTGGTTCCGCCTAAGCGTGCATCCTCTATGCTCTTGCCCTGACGCATCAGCTCTTCAATTACTGCATCGGCATTGAAAATGGACGGCTGTCCCCAGCCCTTGGCGATTATCCTTGCTGCTTGCTTTAGGAATTTGTCAGGATTTTTCTTGCTTAGCTGTATGTTTGAGCTAGGCTGTAATAATCTCATTTCATCGATGACTTTCAGTATTAGATAGGTCACATCATTGACCCCATCGGAGCCATCAATCTTCAATCCACCGCTATTAATATTGGCAAAGTCTGTATAAGTGCTGCTTTCTGCCAAGGTGACTCCCACCTTAGGCGGCGCAGGCTGGTTATTGAATTTTATCCAAAAAAGCTCTAGGAGCTCTACCGCTTGCTCTTCTGTCAGCGTTCCTGCTTCGATTTCCTTTTTATAAAAAGGATAAAGGTGCTGATCCAATCTTCCAGGGCAGAAGGCATCCCAAGTATTCAACTCTGTAATTACCCCAAGATGTATAAACCAATAGGTCTGAAGGGCTTCCCAGAAGCTTCTAGGTGCATTGCCCGGTATGTAACTGCATACTTCTGCTATTTTTAGAAGCTCTGCCTTGCGTTTTGCATTTGATTCTACCTCTGCCAACTGTGCTGCTTTCTCTGCATGGCGCTTTGCATAGTTCATGATAGCCTCAGCACAAATGCGCATAGCCTTCAATTCTTCCTGCTTATCAAAGACATTCAAATCATTATGATAATCCAAGGACTTCAGTTCTTTATCTATATCCTTTATAAATCCCAGCATTCCCTTTTTATATATTTTATCATCCGCCACAGTGTGTCCAGGTGCTCTCTGCTCCATAAACTCTGTAAACACCCCACTGTTATAGCAGTCAAGCCATTCCTGAGTCATGTTGGAAAGCAATAAGTCTCTGATGGATTTGCCCTCCCAGTATGGTATTACAATATCTCTATGCTTTTCATAGGTTTCCTGGCTCACCTTAAAATAAGTTTTCTGTCGTTTGTCTATTACTTCAAAATCCTCAATCGTATGACAGCAGAGTTCGGGATAGGTAGGTGTCGCTTTTGGCTTTGGACCACGCTCTCCGACTATTAGCTCCCCATCATTTATGCATATTTCCTTGTTCTCCATCAAAGCCTGAAAGGTTAGCCCTCGCATCATCGGAATCGAAACCTTTCCGTTATACTTTTTATAGGCCTCTGTAACAATAAGCGCTCTTTCAATTGTTAAAGCAGGTTCTGCATCAAGACTCCTTTGTCTTAGAATCTTTACTCTCTCATTCATACATTCACCCTCCAATTAAAACATTTATGCCATATAGTCGATACAACTCTACAATTTTATCCATATATTCCATAGCAGGTATTTTTAAATCATTTAATTGATACTCCTTGTGGAGTCTCTTATACTTTTCCATTGCAGCATTATGATAGGGCAGCAAATTTATTTGTTCTATTCCAGGAGTTGTCTTTATCAGTTTTGCTGTTGCAGCAATATTTTCTTCGGCATCATTGATGCCGGGAACAATTGGTATTCTAATCCAGATTCGTTTTCCTAGATTGGATAGCTGTTTCAGATTTTGCAGTATAATCTCATTTGAAACACCCGTATACTGCTTGTGAAGCACCTCATCCATCAGCTTAATATCAAATAAGAATAGATCAGTATACTTGCTGATTTCCATTAATACCGAGGTGTTTCCAAAACCACTGGTATCAACTGCAGTATGGAACTCCATATCCTTGCAGCGCTGCAGCAGGTCTAAGGTAAATTCTCCCTGGGACAAGGGTTCACCCCCAGAAATCGTTATTCCTCCCTTTGAGGAGTCATAGAAAATAACATCCTTTTCCAATTCCTTCACCAGCTCTAGAGTGCTTACTTCTCTTCCAGCCAGTTCTATGGAATTGGTGCAGCAGGTTTCTGCACATTTACCACACATTGTACACAGCTCCGGGCTTCTATAAATACTATTTTTATGAATCAGTGCCCCTTCACTGCAAACTTTTATACATTCTCCGCAACCGATACAACGGTTATGAAATTGCATAAGCTCCTTTTGGAAGCTTTGGCTTTCCGGGTTGTGACACCAGCTGCAGCTTAGGGGACAGCCCTTCAGAAAAATTGTGGTACGAATTCCTGGACCATCATGTATGGAGTATTTCTGAATGTTGAATATCAATCCCTTCACAAGTCGACACCTCAATATGATAATATTGCCTACAAATATGCTTATCTTATATCTATATGATACAACATTCCAATGTAAAAGTGAAAAAAAATAGCATCTCTCAAAGGAGAGATGCTATCAAATTATTCCTATTTATGATCGCCCAGGTAGGCTCTTTGCACTTGGTCATTTACGAGAAGCTCCTTACCAGGTCCTTCTAAGGTTATGATGCCAGTTTCCAATACATAACCATAATCTGCTGCTTCCAGGGCAGCTTTTGCGTTTTGTTCTATTAAAAGTATTGTCATACCTTTTCTATGGATTTCTTTGATGATATTAAAAATATCCTTCACGATAAGTGGTGCAAGTCCTAGGGATGGCTCATCCATCATCAAAAGCTTAGGCTTTGACATCAATGCTCTTCCAACTGCAAGCATCTGCTGCTCACCGCCTGATAATGTGCCAGCCATTTGCCAAAGTCTTTCTTTTAGTCTTGGAAAAAGCTCATAAACCCAGTTTAAATCCTTATTGATTTCTGCCTTATCTTTTCTCAAATAGGAACCTAAAAATAGGTTTTCTTCTACTGTCAGATTCGAGAAAATTCTTCTTCCCTCTGGCACCAGTATAAGACCTTGTGAAACCATATGCGTAGTTGGCTTGCCCGTAATTTCTTCACCATTAAATTGAATTGTTCCATGAGATGTCTTTGCCAATCCCATGATGCTTTTTAGTGTGGAGCTTTTTCCTGCTCCATTTGCACCAATAAGTGTTACGATCTTATTTTCAGGCACCTCTAGAGTGATACCATTTAGAGCGTGGATTCCTCCATAATGTACATGCAAGTCGTTAATTTTTAACATTACTCCACCCCCAAATACGCTTCAATAACCTTTTGATTGTTTTGGATGTCGCTTGGCGTACCATCTGCTATCTTCACACCATAATCCAAAACATAAATTCTATCGCAAATACCCATTACAACTGCCATATGGTGTTCTATCATTAATATAGTCATGTTGTATTTATCTCTGATATCTCTTACAAATTCCATAAGCTCAATGGATTCTTGAGGGTTCATTCCTGCTGCAGGCTCATCCAATATTAATAGCTTTGGATCTGTTGCCAAGGCTCTTGCAATTTCCAATCTCCTCTGCTTTCCATAAGGCAGACTTGTTGATTGCTCATCCTTCACATCCTCCAAGCCCACTGCCTTCAATAGCTCTATGGACTTCTCGTACACCTTCTTTTCCTTCTTCATATAGTCCGGTGTTCTTAATACCGCTGATACTAAGTTTGAACCAAATCTCATATGATTGGCTATCAATACATTCTCCAAAACAGTCAGCTCACCAAATAGTCTTATATTCTGAAAGGTACGTGCAATTCCCAGCTTGGTTATTTCATGGGTTTTCATGCCAGTAATATCCTTGCCCTCAAAAATAACCTTACCTGAAGTTGGTGTATATACCCCAGTTATCATATTAAAGCTGGTTGTCTTGCCTGCTCCATTTGGTCCTATCAGTCCAATGATTTCTTTCTCATTTATTACCAAATCAAGGTCTGCTACCGCTGTAAGACCTCCGAATTTTATCGTCAATTTATCAGTTTTTAATAGAGCCACATTCTCACATCCTTTAGCTAATCTTTGCTTTTTTTGTTATAAAGGGCAGCTTCTTGAACCAACTCCAAGAAAACTCCTTTGTACCCATAAGTCCGCGCTGATAGAATAGTATAACTACCATTAGCAATACTGAGAATACAACCATACGTGTTCCAGGAATTCCGTTGATTACCAAGGATCCTATTTTAATTGTACCATCCAGTATTCTCAAAACCTCCATGGCAATTGTAACTACTATAGCAGAAATTACACTTCCAGTGATGCTTCCTATTCCACCCAACACAACGATCAAGACTATGTTAAAGGTCAACAGGTATCTAAATAATAATGGGTCTATGGTTCCCATTAGATGGCCTAGCAACGATCCTCCAATACCTGCAAAGAAAGCACCTATAACAAATGCCATCATCTTATGCTTGAATAGATTGATACCCATGGCCTCTGCTGCTACTTCATCTTCCCTGATTGCTTTGAAAGCTCTGCCATATGTGCTCTTTATAAGAACAACCATAAATACTACAGTTATGATAACGATACCCCAAATCCACCAGTAGGCTTCACTTGACTTATTGGCAATCCCGATATAAGGAAGCCCCTTTAAGCCCAATGCGCCGTTGGTTAAGCTTTGTGTATTTGTAAATATAACTCTGATGATTTCACTGAAACCCAAAGTTGCAATTGCTAAATAGTCATCATTTAGTCTTAGAACTGGTGCTCCAATAATAAAAGCTGCCAAAGATGCCATCAATCCCCCAACTATGAGTGCAATAGGGAAGGGCAGTTGAACATTTAAAAGCCATGGAGCGATTGGTTCAAGGAAAAAGTTCATTTCCTTCATTTCCTTTGACATTGTTAGCATAGCCGTTGTATAAGCGCCTACTGCCATAAAACCTGCATGTCCCAAAGAAAACAGACCTACAAAACCATTAATTAAGTTCATGCTCAAGGCTAAAATGACATATATCCCACAAAGGTTAAATATTCTTGCTTGAAACGAACTTAAAAATCCATTTAAGACAGTCAGCAGAACAACTACTACTGCTATTGATACTAGTGATTGAACAACATTCGCTTTCTTCATACTCTACACCTTCTCTGCTGAATTTTTACCCATTAAGCCAGTGGGTTTAAATAACAGGATTACTATTAAAAGTACAAAGGCAAAGGCATCTCTATATCCTGATAAAGCTGGTGAGGATGCAACAATCGCAATTTCACCAAGTCCTAATATAAAGCCTCCCAATACTGCGCCTTTAATATTTCCTATACCGCCTATAACTGCTGCTATAAAGCACTTGAGTCCAGGCATTATCCCCATCAAAGGAATAAGCTGTGGATACTTAAGTCCCCATAAAATACCGCCAATTGCTGCCAAAGCTGAGCCTGCACCAAAGGTAAAGGATATGATGTAATTGATGTTTATGCCCATAAGCTTTGCTGCATCATAATCCTTGGAAACAGCTCTCATGGCCATTCCGGTTTTCGTTTTGTTTACTATATAGTTTAATATAAATAACGCAATTGCTGTAACAATCGGAATGATAACAGTCACAATCGAGATTGAGACATCACCAACTACTAATATTTTTGAAAATATAGGTGCGATCGGAAAGGCCTTAGGTCTTCCCCCGAAAATTACAATTGCTAAATTTTCAATTAGAAATGAAGCTCCAATAGCAGATATCATGATAGAAATTCTAGGTGAGCTTCTCAGAGGTCTATATGCAGCCCTTTCCAAAATGATTCCTAATAAAGCAGTAAGAATAATTGCGATTAAAAAAGCTGCCCACCATGGAAGCAAAAATGTCGTTACGCTGTAGAACGCAATATACGTTGCAAGCATGAATATATCACCGTGAGCAAAGTTAATAAGTCTTAGAATTCCGTAAACCATGGTATAGCCTATAGCAAGCAGCGCATATAAGCTACCAAGGGAAATACCATTAACCAAATGCTGTAGAAATGTTTGTAAACTCATAATTTTTCCCCCAAATTCTGTTAATCTATATGATACATACCTAATTATATAGAATATTACATCAAGTATGAATCATTTTAATGATCCATTAGGATTGTAGCTTAGTTCAGCTATATAAAAGTCACTTTATTCATATTTGTCTTAGATAAATAGAGTAGACTTCCTTGCGGAAGTCTACTCGCTTTGGATGTCAATCGGGTTATTATTTCTTTATTGGTTCAACTGTTGTTAAGTATGTGAACTTACCGTCTTTCACTGTCTTTATAACTGCTGACTTAACAGCATCTCCATTTTCATCAAGTGAAACTGTACCAGCTGCTCCTGGGAAATCCTTTGTTGCAGCTAGAGCATCTCTGATTGCTTTAGGATCAGCACTGCCTGCTCTTTCTATAGCATCTAATGCTAATATATATGAGTCAAAACCAAGAGCTGTAACTGCTGCTGGCTCTTTGCCTGCATACTCTTTTGCATAAGCATCAAGGAATTCAGTTGTTACTGGTGTTAACTTTGCATTAGCATCAAAGAATGTTGAGAAAACAACGCCCTCTGCAGCTGCGCCAGCTATGTCAATAACTTCTGGTGTTTCCCATGTATCTCCACCAAGTATTGGAAGAGTAAGACCTAATTCTTTTGCTTGCTTCATGATCAATGCTGATTCTGTAAAGTTACCAGGTGCAAATATTGCTTCTGCGCCAGATGCCTTTATACCAGTTAATTGAGCTGTGAAGTCTTGATCGCCTGTGTTGTAGTAGCCTGTGTAAACTACTGCATTTTGGTCTCCTGTTAATTCAACGAAAGTATCGTTAAAGAATTTAGCCAAGCCAACTGAATAGTCATTGGACTTCTCAATTATGAAAGCTACCTTTTTAACCTTTACTTCATTGAAAGCATAGTTAGCCATTACATTACCTTGGAAAGGATCTATAAAGCAAACTCTGAAATAGTACTCGTTGTTTAGAGTTACCAATGGGTTTGTGCAAGAAGTTCCTATAGCAGGTACTCCAGCTTCTTTGTAAACTGCGCCAGCAGCTATTGAAAAACCACTGCCCCAGCTGCCTAAAACAACAGATACCTTATCTTGGTCTACAAGTCTTGTTGCTGCGTTTGCTGCTTCAACCTTGTCTGACTTGTTGTCTAGTATAATTAGCTCAACTTTTTTGCCCAATACTGTTGGATATAATTTGTTAGCAAGCTTAATACCTTCCACTTCTAACTCTCCACCAGCTGCATTTGCACCTGTTAATGGCTCAAATACACCAATCTTGATAACTTCTTCTGCTGGTTGTTCGCTTGGTGCTGCTTGTTGTCCGCAACCCACTGCAACGATAGATAGTATCATTACAAGAGCCAGTAATAGTGATAGATTCTTTTTCACACTAAATCCCCCTTTATTTTTTCCCCTTTTTATGTAATGGATTTATGCAACCCTTACACACCAATTGTAGGTGCTTTGTGAAAAAATATTCACAAAAAAACTATTTCTATTGATATGCCATTGATTTACGATAAAATTAAAAGAGAAAAAGTAAACAGTATTATTAATACAAATTATCCTACTGCTTTTTCCCTTCAATTCCCAAGCCAATGCTGTGAGAAACTTGCAAATCATCTGAATTGTCCCTTAAATCAATAATATAATATTAGAACTTTTCTTCACATTTGTCAATATACAAATCATTTGTTAAATTCTTTTAATAGGTCAACAAATCATGTAATAGCCTAGGATTTTGGCTATATTATGAAATATAAAAAAGGCAAACCATGAAAGGTTTGCCTTCTATTTGCAATATGTAATTGCTGTTATTGCTTTGTTCTTATCTTACTTAGCTTGCTCTAAAGCAATCTTAGCAAGTGCCAAGAAGTCATTGCTTGACATTGTAGCGCCAGCTACTGCTGTAACTGCTGCAACATCTTGCTTTTCAACTAAAGCTGCTTGAAGATCAGCAAATGCCTTCTCTGGTGATATCTTTGAAACAGGCTCCATTGCTGCTTTGTAACCAGCATCTTGTGATTTTAAAGCGTTGTCTTTGTTGATATAGTCAAACTTAACTGTCGCAATTTTGCCTTCTTTTACTTCAACTTCTACAAAGCCTTTCCAGCCGTAGTCGTCAAACTTGTCTTGCTCTGCCTTATAAACACCATCTTTTAGTCCGTCTGCAGCTGGTGCTGGCTCAGGTGTTGGAGCTGGTGCTGGCTCAGTTGGTGCAGGTGCTGGTGCAGGTGCTGCTGCTGGTGTTGAACTGCAAGCTGCTAATGCGCCTACTGCAAAAACCAATACCATAACAAGTGCTAATACTTTTAAATTCTTCATTGTAACCCTCCTCAATATATGCCATGGATTATTCCATGCAATTATATGGTAATACTTCATTATTTTTTTGTCAATGTTAAATTGAGAAATTTAAGAAGTGTTTATTTTCAAAAAATTTCATCTTATGAAATAAATATGTTATTCCTTTTTTTAATAGATGAAATAAAATATATAATATGTTATAATAGCAAAGATTGTGTAATTTTAGATAGAGGAAGGTATTAAAGTGATAACTGTTACGAATGTAAGCTTAAGATATGGCGAAAGAAAATTATTTGATGACGTAAATTTGAAATTTACTCCAGGGAACTGCTATGGTGTTATCGGGGCAAACGGAGCTGGAAAAAGTACATTCTTGAATATACTTTCTGGCGAATTGGAGCCTAACACTGGGGAAGTAAGTGTACACCCAGGGATTCGAGTTTCTGTATTAAAACAGGACCATTATGAATATGATGAAAACCAAGTTATACAGACTGTAATTATGGGGAATCCACGACTTTTTGAAATCATGAAAGAAAAAGACGAACTATATGCAAAGGTTGACTTTACAGATGAAGATGGTATAAAAGCATCAGAGCTTGAAGGTGAATTTGCTGAGCTTAACGGCTGGGAAGCAGAATCCGAAGCTTCTATGCTGCTTCAAGGTCTAGGCATTACAACTGATTTGCACGAAAAAAATATGGCTGACCTTACTGGTGCAGAAAAGGTAAAGGTGCTTATCGCACAAGCACTGTTTGGTAAACCAGGCGTATTAATACTGGATGAGCCGACCAACCACTTAGATATCAAATCTATCGCGTGGTTGGAAGAATTCTTGATTGAATTTGAGGGTACTGTAATTGTTGTATCCCACGACAGACACTTTTTGAATAAGGTTTGTACGCATATGGCAGACGTAGACTTCGGTAAAATAAAGCTTTATGTAGGAAACTATGACTTCTGGTATGAATCTAGTCAGTTGGCTCTTACAATGATGAGAGATCAAAATAAGAAAAAAGAAGATAAGATTAAACAGCTTCAGGAGTTTATTGCAAGATTTAGTGCCAATGCATCAAAGTCTAAGCAAGCTACATCCCGTAAGAAGCTTCTGGACAAGATTACTCTTGATGATATTCAGCCTTCAAACAGAAAATATCCTTTCGTTGGCTTTAAGCCAGAAAGAGAAGTGGGCAATGATATATTATTAGTAGAAGGTTTGTCAAAAACCATTGATGGTGTGAAGATATTTGATAATGTTAGCTTTACTGTTAGCAAAGGGGATAAAATAGCCTTTGTAAGCGAAAACGAAATCGTCAACACAACTCTATTTAAAATCCTAATGGGTGAAATGGAGCCGGACAGCGGCAGCTTTAGATGGGGTGTAACCATAACAAAAGCCTATTTCCCTAAGGATAACAGTGAGTTCTTTAATGATAACAAGCTTACCTTGGTAGATTGGATGCGTCAGTACTCTGTTGACCAAACTGAAACCTATGTAAGAGGCTTCCTAGGTAGAATGCTGTTTTCAGGAGAAGAAGCATTGAAGCAGGTAAATGTACTATCTGGAGGAGAAAGAGTTCGTTGTATGCTTTCTCGCATGATGTTAAGCAGTGCCAATGTACTTGTAATGGATCAGCCAACCAATCACTTGGATTTGGAATCCATCACTGCTGTAAACAATGGATTGCAATCCTATAGCAGCAATATATTGTTTGCATCTCATGACCATCAGTTTATTGAGACCATTGCAAACAGAGTCATCGATATCTCCGCAGAGGGTGTTGTAGATAAACGAATGACTTACGATGAATACCTAGAGCAATATAAATCATAGTAAAAACATAAGGCAATGCCAATTGGCATTGCCTTTATTTTTTTCTACTTGGTAACAAAATATTAAAAGTATTCTTTATCGTGTAATTCCATGATATCTGGAATAGACTATTAAAGAAGAAAGCAAGTATAA
>JAQSYB010000291.1 GCA_029256365.1 Clostridia bacterium | reverse complement strand
AACTTTACTAACATAATCAAAGATTCTTTTATAAGGCAACAGCGCAGGCACCTGAAAGGGTGCCTTTGATTTTATTTCTATGGCTGGAATTTGACATATGCATAATGCTATAATAAAACTAAAAGCTGTACAAAGGAGAGAATTGGAATGAAGTTTATTTCATGGAATGTAAATGGAATCAGAGCTTGTGTGCAAAAAGGATTTCTAGACTTTTTTAAGGAAATAGATGCGGATATATTTTGTTTGCAGGAAACAAAGCTGCAAGCAGGACAGATAGATTTGGATTTAGAGGGCTATCATCAATACTGGAACTATGCAGAAAAGAAGGGCTACTCCGGAACTGCTATGTTTTGTAAGGAAAAACCTTTAAGTGTCAGCTATGGCATTAACAAAGAAGAGCATGACAAGGAAGGCAGAGTCATTACCTTGGAATTTGAAGATTTCTATGCAGTTACTTGTTATACACCTAATTCTCAGCAGGAGCTGGCACGTCTTGACTATAGAATGAATTGGGAAGATGATTTTAAATCCTATATCAAGGAATTGGATAGCAAGAAGCCTGTTATACTTTGCGGAGACTTAAATGTAGCCCATAAAGAAATCGATTTGAAGAATCCTGGCAGCAATAGAAAAAATGCTGGCTTTACCGATGAAGAAAGAAGCAAGTTTACAGAGCTATTAGGGGAAGGCTTCATTGATACATACAGATATTTCAGCCCAGAGGTGGAAGGCGCATATACTTGGTGGTCCTACCGCTTCAATGCCAGAGCCAACAATGCAGGGTGGCGCATAGATTACTTTGTGGTATCTGAAAGGTTAAAGGAAAGATTGGTAAGTGCAGGGATTTATCCTGAAACACTTGGTTCAGATCACTGCCCAGTTGAGCTGGTTATAAAGTAAAAGTTGAGAGCATTTTTAGAAATGCTCTTTTGATATTGACTTGAAAAACAATCAAAAAATGAAATAAAAAATAGCATATGTCTTTTATTGAGACCTATGCTATTTTTTTGTGCACATATCAAGCAATGTAGTGGAAAGCATATAACTATGGAATAAAAATATGCAATCTAAGAGGTAAAAACCATGAAAAAAACAATTGTTTTTATATTTATGATGCTGATATTGCTTGCAGCCGCGGCTTCTATTGTAAATGAACCAAATCAAAGCAGTGCCTTTGTAAAACCCATGTTGAGTTCACCCTATGACATTGAAATGAAACAGGATATTTTAAGTCTGATGCTGGCTTACCCTGAGCATATAATAGATATACAAAAGGCAGAAGATGAAAAGGTTTATATTGTTTTAAAATCTGGAGCAAAGCTTATTTATGATGATAAAATGCAAAAGAATATTGAGAGTAAAATGGCCAATCCGGACTTGCAGGATATGCTGGAGCAGCCTTATCCATTGAATACAACAAGGGGATTAATGGAAAATGACTTTGACCCCGGTAGAGTTAGAGCATATGGATTGTTAAAGGAGGCATATGGAGGCAGTCAGCAGCAAGTGGAGAAAAAGCTTGCAAACATAAAAGCAGGAGGTAGAAGCTTTCAGTTCAACAATAGCAACGGAGCTGGCGAGGCGCTAAAATCTGCAATGGAAGAGCTCATACCTTTGTCACAGAGCAATAGCAAGGTAGCGGCAGCAGCTTTTCCAAGCAGCGGAACTTATAACTACAGAGTGATATCGGGCACAAACCGCTTAAGCCCGCATGCATTTGGCATAGCAATTGATTTGGCTCGAGATAAGAGAGATTATTGGAAGTGGGCATCCAGGGAAGAAGGACAGGAGCGGCTTGCATCCTATCCGATAGAAATTGTAGAGATATTTGAAAGACATCACTTTGTTTGGGGAGGCAAATGGGGACATTTTGATACACTGCACTTTGAGTATAGACCTGAAATAATTATGAAGGCTAGATATTTCGGTGGAGAAAGAAAGGCTGCTGACCCTTGGTACAAAGGTGCACCAGAGAACAATCAGACAAAGGAGCGAATAGAAAAAATTGAAAATGCCTTGAAATAATAGTCGGGCAGGTAAAATGCCTGTCCGATTTAAATATCATAATTTGATTGGAACTGCATGGGTTGCAGTTTTTTTTATTGCAGCATTAGATTTAGTACTTTTTAGCATAGGGTATGCAATATATTAGATATAAGCAATATTTTATAATAAATCAGAGGGGAATCATGCTATGCGAATTGCTTTTGTAGAGAAATATAAGCCGAGGCTAATCAATCTATTGATTATAATAGCCATGATAGCTGCCTTGGACACAGGTTTATCGGGAGGACTTTTAAAGACTGTGTTTAATCCGGATATAGAGGTGCAGGCAGAGGTTCGAGAGATGTTCCAAAATAGAAATATAGCTATCATAAATGGAGATATCGACTTGATAAAGTCCATGTATGATACCAATACAAAGTATGGGACATGGGCATATGAATATGAGTACAGAAAGGTAAAATACCTACACAATTGGGAGAAAAAGCAAGGTGCCAAATTTATTGAAATCAACCCAACAGTGGTATTTAGAAGCATAAAGGATAAGGGTGATAAAATAGCAATCAATCTTCTCTGCTCTACAGAATATAAATATACTTATGAAGGAAGACCAGATGAGGTAAATACCTTTAGAATAGGGACATATCATGTACTAGATAAAGGAATACATATTGTCTCAGGAGAGAAAAGACCTATCTGGTATGTTAGAGAGAAGAATTGCGGCAGTAGAATATGCAGATAGATATTGTGGCGCTGCAAGTGAAGAGCAGTTTGGATTTAAATACAATAAGGCTTATAGAAACTACAATTCTCTAGGCGGAGATTGTGCTAATTTTGCATCACAGGTGCTGCACGAGGGAGGAAAATTCAGGAAGACTTCTGGCTGGAGCTATGATAAAGGTGGAGCCACCCGATCGTGGGTGAATGCGGAAGGCTTCAAGAATTATATGATAAACAGCGGAAGAGCATCATTGATTGCCTATGGAAACTACGAAAAGGTTTATAAAGCCTCCTACAAGCTGCTGCCCGGGGATTTTATAGCCTATGAGAAAAAAGGAGACATTAACCATATTTCTGTGGTAACGGGAATTGACTCAAAAGGTTATGCCCTGGTAAGCTGCCATAATACAGATCGCAATAAGGTGCCTTGGGATTTGGGCTGGAGCAATTCAAGCATTAAATATTGGATCGTGAGGGTGCATTATTAAAAATACAAAATTTACATGTAAAATCAGTCATGAATTGGCTGCATATGTGCACATAATAGTAAGGCATGAAAAAAGCGAATGAAGACATAAACTAAGCTTTATTGAGTGAATAGGAGATATTATGTGTAAAGATGCTAAGGCTCTATTGCTTGTAAGTACTTTATTTACATTTGCTATGGGGCTTTCAAATATTTTTGTGAATGTTTTTTTCTGGAAGCAGACCAAGGATTTTAAAGTCATCGTTATTTATAATCTGATGCATTATATTGTTATTCCAATGGTATTTATACTTGCAGGAATCATTGCGAAGCGAAAAAATGGAATATGGCCTTTAAGGCTTGGACTACTGGCCTACACAATATTTTTTGCTGTAATCCTGTGGGTTGGTGGCAAGGGTGGAGCATACATATATGTTTTGGGCGTTATCCATGGCATTGGGTCAGGCTTTTATTGGCTGGCCTTTAATACATTATGCTTTGATTATACAGATACCAATAATAGAGATACCTTTAACGGCTTCAATGGAAGCTGTGCAGGAATTGCATCGGCTGCTTCCCCGATAACGGCAGCTTATATCATAAGCAGGTTTGAAGGTGTGACAGGCTATAATATCGTTTTTGCAATTACTCTTACCATTTTTATCGTGCTGCTGCTGATAAGCCTGGCTTTAAGATGTAAGAATTATGCAGGGAAATTAGATTTTAAAAAGGCATTTTCCAACAACTGTGAGGAGTGGGGCATGATACGCAGAAGTACTGTCTCATGGGGTTTTAGAGACGTAATAATTGTTTTTTTGGTCAATATACTGATCATTGAGACCACCAAAAGTGAATTGTCCTTGGGGCAGCTTACCTTATTTGCCTCTCTGATATCCTCTATGTCATATGTATTGGTACAAAAGGTAATTAAACCACCCCAGCGAAAGCTTTCCATAATGATTGGAACCATAGGATCCTTTGTTGCAATCTTGGGCTTAGGGTTAAAGGTTGAATACAGCACCTTATTATTTTATGTGATAGCAGATGCCTTGTTTATCCCTTTTTATATGATACAGCTTACATCCTCTACCTATAATGTGATAAACAGAGCCCATGATGAGGATTTGAGAGTTGAATATATGATTAATAGAGATTTGATGTTAAATGGAGGGCGGATTGTAAGTGTAGGAATACTTCTGATACTGCTTCATATTTCAGCAGAAATCAAACTATTGCAGTGGTACTTGGTATTCATCGGCTTAGCCCCTATTGTATCAGGCTATTTCCTCAGCAAACTGAAAAAGGTTCTATTAGGGGAGCCCAATCAATAGTATAATGAAAGAAGCTACAACGATACGATAATTGAGGTGACTAGAGTGATTAGAGAGGTTCTGAAGGAAGAATATCCGCAGGTTTATCAATTTATAAGGCAGGACAGTGCAAGGAACTATTTTATAAGGCTCAGTCTGGAAGGTGATAAGCCGGCATATGAGAATATAGCTGGTGAGTGGGATAGAAATGGCAAGTTAAAGGCAGTCCTATTGAAGAGGCTGTCCGGAAATTTGCAGTTTTATGCCAAAGGAGAATTTGACGTAGACGGCTTTGCAACCCATATATCCACATTGGAATTTGACTCCCTGATATCTCCCCGCAGTTACTGCGATAAGCTCTTAGACAAAGGCTTGTTTTCTACAGTAAAGGATGGGGGATTCATTGCTAGGCTGGATAGCAAATCAAAAGGTTTTGAGGATTATTCTGAAGTAGAGCCATTAAAGCTAGAGGATTTGGACCAGGTTGTAGAGCTTTATGAAGAGGTATTTACCTCCTTTAGCGGAAAGCGTGTCATGGAAAAACGATTGAGCAGCAGTCGAGGTCGTGGAGTATGCATCCGGCAGGAGGGCAGGATAGTCTGTGTGGTACAGAGTGAGTTTGAGGAGCGGGATTCCGCAATTATTGTAGGTGTCGGTACTGCTGCTGCGTTTCAAGGCAAGGGCTTGGCTACCAAATGCTTGAAGGTATTGTGCAGTCAGCTTTTGCGAGAGGG
>JAQSYB010000290.1 GCA_029256365.1 Clostridia bacterium | reverse complement strand
TTAAGCTTCTTGAACTTCCTGCAATAGTCTTTTGAATATTTCATTTACTGAAAGAATCTCTTTTATTCTGTTGACGTTTTCACCTGAAAAGATCAAGGCCTTATTGAAATCTCCTGTTCTGCAAGCATTCACCAGGGCATCCATGATGCAAAAGCTATGGCTGCAGCGCTTGAGACAATCGACACATTTGGTAATTTTAATATGACTTTCATCCTCAATCATATTAAAGAATTGATTCCGAATTGCTTGGCCAGGTAAACCAACGGGGCTCTTTACATGGACAACATCTTCCTTTGCTGCTTTTATATAAAGCTGTTTCATTGCATCCGACGCATTAGACTCTTCGCTGGCTGCAAAGCGAGTACCCATTTGCACACCGCTGGCACCCATTCTAATTACCTCAGCAATATCCTTGCCATCTATGATTCCGCCTGCACCAATTACGGGAATGCTTACTGCCTCCAGAACTTCTGGAAGTACATCTCTCATAGAGCGATCTGTCCCAAGGTGACCTCCAGCCTCTTTGCCCTCCACGATTACGGCTGCTGCTCCCAGCTTTTCTGCCATAATTGCCAGCTTAGCAGAGGATACGATGGGAACAATAGGAGTATTGGACTCCTTCCCCCAGGCAAACATGTCTCTTGAAAAGCCTGCACCGGAGATAACCAAATCAATGCCTTCTTTGATAGCGGCTTTTACTAGGTCAGCAAATTCTTTTACTGCAAATAGTACATTTACGCCAACCACACCATTTGTCAGTTCTCTTGCTTTACGGATTTCAGCAATCAATTCATCAACTTTCATGCCTGTTCCAGCAATAATGCCAATTCCACCTTCGTTCGCAACCGCGGCAGCTAAGGGAGCCGTAGATATTCTGACTGCCATTCCTCCTTGGATTATAGGTACTGGAACAACTAGGTTTCCAATTTTTAATTCCTTCAAATTCATAAACATTCTCCTTGCAAATTAGTACTAGTGCCTGAACCTTCTTGCAGTGCAAGAAAATATTGCATTTTAATATTAATACGGTACATACTAAGTATATCACATATTTAATATATATCGTGTTTTAATACCAGGTACTATATGTAAGTATTATTATATCATTACAGTTGTTTCCAAACAATACACATATATTTATTTTATAATAAAATTATATTTATATGCAAAAAAAGCGGATTTACATTGGGTAAATCCGCTTTTTTTCAATATAAACGCTTAGTCTATTTGAGAGTATCGATGATATCATCCATTACATCTAGTCGGGAGGTTGCATGCTCTATTATTTGCTTCTTATACTCAATTATCTGAGCTAGATTTGCTTTTACTGTTTCAAAATCTTTTTCTGTTTTTGCTGCCTTTAATTCTTCCCAAAGAGCTTTTTTGTCTTCTCTTATTAGCTGAATTTCTTCATGGAGTGATTTAAGCTCTAATCTAAGCGCCTTAGCAGCCTCGATCTTTTCTGTAAGGCTTGCTTCTTTGGCGACTTTGAATAGTGTCTTGATGTTATCTCTTTTTTCAACTGCTTGAGCATGAATTGACTTATGTTCTTCTCTTAAGCCCACAAGCTCATCTCTTAGAATTTGAATCTCTGCTTTGATTGCAGCAAATTCACCTTCTGCAGAAGGTGTAGTTTCTTCTGCAAATGCTACAGTTGTAAAGGCAAACATCATTGCCATTGCTAATAATAGTGCTACAGTTTTCTTCATAACAATCACCTCTATTAATTTTTTGTAGTTATGTAGAATGAAAATTATTTTTCATTCACTGCTACTTCTTTAGTATAGATGGAGAATGTGTTTAAAATATATTTTAATTGTAATAAGTTTGTATAAAAAAAGCTTCCAAGTTTTACTTGAAAGCTTTCAGCAATTTATTTTGTCATACTAAAAATTGCACCAGAGGCAAATGGTACCAACCATAGAATCCAGACAATAAAGCTTAGCTTATGAAACTTAAGCTGCATATCCTTGTTCTTACTAATCATTACCCAAGTAGCCCAAATTACATGAATGAGCATTAAAGCGATTGCCAGAAATCCAGTGATGCCGTGAAAATCCAATTGAAATCCACCCTTGGCGATACCTGCCATAAAGGTTGTCCCAAGTGTATCAAAAACAAGGCCGATCCAGAAAATTACAATATGCCAGCCCTTTAAGCTTTTTTGGATTTTCTCACTCCAAACACCAACTGTATAAAACAGCAAAGCAAGATTTATAAAAATTATCGCATAAACTAACATTTTAAACCCTTTCTAAATTCCTGATATAATATGATTCATTGTAAGTTTAAAATATTTGTCGAAACTTGTCAACGATAAACATTGTAAAGAAAGTCAGCATTTAGCTAATATCCAGACAAATTGGATTTATCGTAAAAGGGCTCTAGGTGTATATAAGCTTGCACTGATTTCTGCAAAACGGAACACAATTCTGCTTCTATTTCATGCATCAGTTTATGGGAGCTTTCTATACTCATATTGGGTTCAACTAGCAGATGTAAATCTATGTGTATGCTGTAATGACAGCCTCTGCTTCGAATTTTGTGTACATTTTTCACTTGAGGAAAGGACATAATGATGTCTTTTACTTCCTCAGGCTTTAGAACAGCTTGATCTACCAAAATTCCGCTTGTTTCAGTAAATATTTCATAGGCACCATGGAGGACAAATACTGATACCACAAGGGAGGCAAATGAATCAATAATAGGTG
>JAQSYB010000020.1 GCA_029256365.1 Clostridia bacterium | reverse complement strand
CCTTCAATGATATTGGCATCCTTCATAAAGTTGGCCAAAGCTCTGTTTCTATAGCCTGTGGTACTTTCCGATATGTAAACATCATGATTAAACCAGATCTTTTGATTGTGGCATAGCTTTCTAATAAAGCCTATCAGCCTATTAAGCTTATCCTCAACACCTTCACCCTTAATCAAAGAATCTACCGCTATCGCCCCTGCATTTATCATAGGGTTTAAAGGCTTTGCCGTTTTCATGGTTTCCAATTTTATAATTGAATTAAAAGGATCTCCTGTGGGCTCCATACCAACCTTGCTAAATACATATTGCTCACCGTGATCCATAACAGCCAGCATTAAAGCCGCTACCTTAGATATGCTTTGTATGGTAAAGGCATTGCTGCAATCACCGCTGCACCAGCTCTCTCCGTTCAAGTTCACAACTGCAACACCTAGCTGCTTCGGGTCTACCTTACTTAGTTCAGGTATATAGGATGCAGTTTTACCTTCTAAGGCATAAGGCATGCTAAATTCAATGGCTTCGTTCAAAAGATTACGCATTGTGTGACCTCCCTTAAATATTGACAAGAACTTATCAGGTTTGGTATATCATAAGTTGAGTTTACATATTTAACATTTACCACTATAATTATAATATAGATTAGATATTAATTGATAGAAGTTATTTCTTCATTTTATTGTTTTGGGGGCTAATGGTATGCATATTCAACAGGATGTACTGGATTTTAATAAGTTTATATCTGCGATTTCTTTGGCATTGGACTTGGCAGAATCTTGTGTTTTCAAGGATTCTAACCTTATTAATACAAATAAAAAAGCCTTTTCGGATTTGGATGTAAAAAACCACAATTTCACATCACACTCTAAAAAGACTGCTCTGATAGCAATACATTTATCTAGCAAATTAGGATATCAAGGCAATAAGTTAAATAATCTCTACATTGCAGCATTTCTCCATGATATTGGTGCTGTTGAGGCCTTAAGCTATTGTCATACAGATTTAGAATTTGTTCAAGAGCACTGTGAGTTTGGGTCAAATATTATAAAGAAGCTGCCAATCAGTAAATGTATCTCTTCATTTATTAGATTCCATCACGAAAATTTTGATGGAAGCGGCCCCTATGGACTGCACTCTATTGAGATACCTCAGGAGGCTCAAATTATACATTTGGCTGACTTTTTCGAGCTAATATATGATAAGAACATTGGCTCATCCCAGCGGGAACTAGCACTTAATTGGTTTAGAGCCCAACGCTCCAAAATGTTCGATCCATACTTGGTTGATGTACTCCTTGATATCGCTGAAACAGAAAGATTTTGGCTGGATCTGGAAAACATTGATAGGGATTTTGGTGTTTTGGAAAGAATAAGACCCAAAATATATACCCCTATGGATTTGCACCAGCTTAGGGATATCTCCTCGGTATTTGCTGCAATTATAGATAAAAAAAGCAACTTCACCCGCAAGCATTCCACAGAATTATCAAAGAACACTGGAAGCATTTCTTCCTTATATGGCTTTGATGCACAAAAGACAGAGAGATTAAGAATTGCTGGTCTACTGCATGATTTAGGCAAGCTTGCTGTTCCAAATCACATCTTAGACAAGCCAGGGAAACTGACAAGGGAAGAATATTCTATCATTAAGTCCCATACATATTACACAAAATTGATTTTAGACAAAATTGACGGTATTCAAGACATCAGTGAATGGGCTTCCAACCATCATGAAACCTTAAGAGGGACAGGCTATCCTGATGCTCTAGATGACAGCAGACTATCCTTAGAGTCAAGAATATTAGCAGTATGCGATATATATCAAGCACTTATTGAGGACAGACCTTATCGCCAAGGGATGCATATTGATAAGACCTTTAAAATAATTGACGATATGGTGGATATCGGAAATATCGATGGCAGTGTTGTAAAAAAATTAAAGGATATACTATAAAAAAGAATCAGCAGTTTAGACCTCTAGTCTGCTGATTCTTTTATTTCTTCTATTGCATTGCCCATTATGGCTATACCTCTTGTGATTTCAGGTACATCTACTCCTGCAAAGCTAAGTCTTATGTATTGCTCCCCTTCTTGCCCCTTCAAAAACACAGTACCCATGGTAATCAGCACCTTATTTTTTTTACATGCTTCATATAGTTCGCTGGAATTTACCTTTTCAGGCAGCTTAATCCACAAATTGAGACCACCATTTGGCTGATTGAACATCGCACCGCGCAGGTATTTTTTTGAGGCTCTCACTGCTTCAAAATACCTTAGCCCATATTCTTTTTTCATGTATTTTATATGATCATCCAAAATGTTTCGATTTAGGTATAAATCCAATACCCTTTGCATAAAGCCGGAGGTGGATATATCCGTCATATATTTAGCAGATGCAATGGTTTTTTTGATATTCTCCGGAATGATTAAAAAAGCCACCCTCAAACCTGGCATAAATATCTTAGAAAAGCTTTTGATATATATTACATGATCCATTTTGTCATAAGCCTTCAGGGGTACTGCTGCTTTTTCTGTGTAGCTTAGGTCTCCTGCATAATCATCCTCTACGATAAGCAGATTATATTTCTTGCTTAGGAGCATAAGATGTTTTTTCTTGCGTTCAGAATAGCTGCAGCCCGTCGGATTTTGAAAATTAGGCATGATATACATAAATTTAGGTTTTATGACTTGAAGCAGCTTTTCAAGCTCCTTCATATCTGGCCCATCATTTAGCAGGGGTATCTCTACTATTCTAGCCCCTCGGGACTTAAAAACAGACGCTGCACCTGTGTAAGTAGGGCTTTCTACGAAAACATAGTCACCATTTGTCAGCAAAGCCTTTGCAATGATATCAATACCCTGCTGCGCTCCAGATATGATGTATACATCCTCTGGTCCAACCTCTATGGCCTTATGGGATAGATAGGAAGCGATAGAACCTCTCAGGGGAAGATAGCCTCTACTGTCAAGATACATAAAGGCCTTTCCGCCATCCCGTTCAATTACATCATTAATCGCTGCTTTAAAGTCCTTCATAGGAAAAAGTCTGGGATCTGGTGAAGCAGTTGCAAAGTCTATATAGCCTTCTTCCCCATTGTAATCATATTCTAATTCTTCACGATCATCACTAATTGCATTTCCTATATTCAACTTTTCTTCCATTGGCAATACATAGGACCCACTGCCTACTTTTTTATAAATCAGTTTGTGGTCCTCCAGAAGTTTATATGCATTGATCACTGTTACATTGTTTACATCTAAACTACTTGCAAGCACTCTTATTGTGGGAAGCTTATAATCCTCCGGCAAAACGCCCTGCTGTATTAATTCTTTGAGCTGCTCAAAAATTTGAATATACAAAGGCTCACTGCTATGCTTGTTAAGGCTTAAGTTCAATACGCTCACCTGCTGTTCTTTTCTATTTAATCATTGGAAGGTTTTTTCCTCCCTCAAGCTTTGTTTTGTAAAGCTTATTAAATGAATTGACATAATAAACATTGTCATATGCAATATTTATAAACTTTGATACTTCATAATTAATAATCTTTTCTTCCTTACCCTCAAGATTCACTCTAAATAATTTATTATCACTAAAGCGATGGGAAAAATAAACCCACTTGTCATAAACATTTATGTAATCTACGGGACTATTTAAAAGTATAGTTCTACCGGTACCATCAACATTTATTTTATATAATACATTCCCTTCCGTTTCATTAATATAATATATCCAGCCCTCTTTTATATTCAGAAACGATGCGGAATCGTCACTGACCTTTGCTCTACCTGTGCCATCTGTCTTGATTTTGTAAATCTTTTTTTCGTCAGTACCATTTGTATAGTATATCCAATCTCCATTCACGCAAACAAATGATGAGTAGTCCTCGTTCAGTTTTGTTTTCTTGCTGCCGTCGGTTTTTATCTTATATATATTTCTACCTGCAGAGCCATTGCTGTAATAAATCCAATCTCCAGCAAGATTGATGTAGCTGGAGTTGTCATCATTTAGCTTCGTTCTTTCTGTCCCATCTACCTTAATTTTATATAGCTTACCGTTTTCAGAATCACTTATATTGCTATAATATAACCAATCTTCCTCTACGTTAATAAACATTGATCTATCTGAATTTACCTTGACAGCATCCTCAGAATTGTTTTTCTGCTTGTATATGCTCAGGTTATCTAACTCGTTGCTAAAGTATACCCAATTGTCCTTATATGCAATGATTCCACCATTTGCGATATTCCCAGTGGAATTTCCTATGTGATCTATATTATCGCCTTCATTTGGCATAGGGTTATTCTTTGCTTTGCAGCCAAATAGCATCACTGACAGCAATACTACCGCTAACAATCCTATTATCATAAGCATTCTACGCTTCATTTTAATACAACTCCTTTGATATATCCGTACTTAGTATATTATATCATATATCGGCTATCCCCTATAATAAAGTGAGTGTATCCTAAATATTTCTCCAAATGGTGTGAAAAATCATGTTTAAGTTTTTCTGTGACTGCCAATAATAGATATATAGAATATGATAATGATTTCAGGGGGAGCAATATGGAAAAAACAATCTATAAAAGAATACCAAGCCATATAGGTGTCATTCCCGATGGCAATAGACGATGGGCAGTATCCAACGGAATGAACAAACAAGATGGCTATAACTTTGGCATTGATCCAGGCTTTGAGTTGTATCATATGTGCATAGAAAACGGCATCAAGGAGCTGACCTTCTATGGTTTTACGCAAGACAATACCAAAAGGCCCAGTGTGCAAACCGATGCGTTCACCCAAGCCTGTATTGATGCAGTGGAAAAGCTGGCCAACAGAGATGCAAATCTTTTGGTGATAGGAAATACGGATTCTCCTTTGTTTCCAAAGGAACTGCTGCCCTATACAAATAGGGTTACCTTTGGCAAGGGCTTAATAAAGATCAATTTTCTGGTAAACTACGGTTGGAATTGGGATTTAAATCATGCTCACAATCATCAGGCAGAAGAAAATAACTTTAACGCCAAAATTGCATCCTCTGACATTTCCAGGATAGACCTAATCATCAGATGGGGCGGGAGATATCGCTTAAGTGGCTTTTTGCCTGTTCAATCAGTCTATGCCGACTTTTTTGTACTTGAAGAGATGTGGCCGGACTTTAAGCATGAACATTTTTATAAGGCTCTTGATTGGTATCAAAACCAGGATGTAACCTTAGGTGGTTAAGAGTATCAAAGCATATAAAGATTTGTTATAATCTTTATATGCTTTATTTGTTTCATTAACTTTATGTGAGGTGATCATTTTGAATAAGAATATCACATTTGAAATACCAAAGGATTCTGCATATATATTAAACCGCTTGGAAGAACACGGCTTCGAAGCCTTTGTTGTTGGGGGATGTGTCAGAGACTCCATCATTGGCCGCAGTCCTCAAGACTGGGACATCACAACCTCTGCAACGCCAGCAGAAGTCAAGCAGTTATTTCAAAAAACCGTAGATACAGGACTAAAACATGGCACTGTAACTGTGCTGCTTCATAAGCATTCTTATGAAATTACCACCTACAGAATCGAAGGCAAATATATCAATAACCGCAAGCCAGAATCCGTAGAGTTTACCAACTCTATCCATGCGGATTTAAGCAGGAGAGACTTCACGATAAATGCCATGGCATATAATCCTTCCAGTGGACTCATCGATCCATTTGGAGGTATTGAAGATATAAAAGCCAAGCAAATCAAAGCAGTAGGAAATCCTACCCAAAGATTTGAGGAGGATGCTTTGCGAATGCTGCGGGCTGTTAGATTTGCTGCACAGCTAAACTATGATATCGAACAAGCTACTTTTAAAGCAATTCAAAGCTGTCACCAATTAATCAATAACATTAGCGGCGAGCGTATCAGAGATGAATTGAACAAAACACTCCTAGCCAATCCAATGACCTTTGAAATGCTTCATCAAACGGGAATTTTAAAAGTGATTATGCCTGAGCTGGATCATTGCTTTTTAACACTACAAAGAAATCCTTATCATATATTTAATGTTGGTATTCACAGCCTGAATGCTGCAAGGTATATCGAGCAAAGCTCACTGCTGCGCTGGACAATGCTGCTGCACGACATTGGCAAACCCTATGTGAAAACCACTGACAAGGAGGGTATCGATCATTTCTATATGCATCAAAAGGTCAGTGCCGAAAAAGCAGAATCCATATTGCAGCGTTTGCGCTTTGACAATTCTACCATATCAAAGACAAAGAAGCTTATTCTGGAACATGACAGGCAGATAGGAGCGAATGAAAAGAGTATACGAAAGGCTGTGGCAGCCATAGGTGTTGACTTATTTGAGCCTTGGCTGCAAATCAAAGCTGCTGATATATCCGCACAAAATCCGGATAAGTCCATGGATAGATTAGCGCACCTAGATTTGGTAAAGGTGCTCTTTCACAAAATACTTCGAGAAAAGCAATGCCTAACCCTAAAGGACTTGGCTGTAAGAGGCAAAGATCTAATGGAAATAGGTATTCCTCAAGATAAGAAACTAGGTGAAGTATTGCAGAAGCTTCTAGACGCTGTACTGGAGCGGCCGGAACTGAATAATAGAGAGCAGCTTATCGAATTGGCGAAGAGGTTTTTGTGAGAGAAGTAAAAGTCTCGGCGCATCGAGCGCCTTCACCTTTTGCCAGGATTTGCTTCGCAAATGGCTATAATAAATAGGGCAGACACTAACTGCATTCCTTATGAACTGCAGTCTTGGTCTGCCCCTACAACTTATATTATTTCTTAGAACATTCTATTCATGAATGTTGGAACGATGCTAATGATTGTAGCTATAATCCACATGATTGCTACGACAATTGCTGCTTTACTCACCTTGATATCTGCTATTTTAGAGAATCCAAATACCAATAGCAATACCTGCCAAATAACAAACAATCCCAGTCTATTAAACAACACATCTGTTAATTGCGGCTGCAATAAGCTTTCATAGTTGTTTGTGAAGTAGGAAAAGCCTAAGCTTACCAATGCACCTATGTAATATGGTATGTAGGCTAGTGAATAAACTGCTACCACTCTCATATAGCTGGTTTTTCCACCAAACAGAGAAAGCAAACCATAATAAATTCCTGAGGTTGCGAAAACAGCAATAATTGCCATTAAAGCAGCAGCACCAACCGCAATCGCTGTCATAACCGGTGAATTCATAAGTGCCATAGTAGCTTCTACTTGTTCTTTTGGCATATCCGGTGACTGTTGTATAATCATATCCACTTGAGGTCCAAAGGTAAGGTTCTTCAGCAAGATTGTATAGACTATGGTTATGCCAATTATGATTAGAAGCTTAACTAGCCAAGTCGGCTTATTCTTATAATCCTCAAACAATCTATTCGGATTGGTAAAAAAATACTTGATACGTTCCCCAATTGTTAACTTTTTAACTTCCTCGTTTTCAGCTGCATTATTAATTTCCATAATTCTCCCCCATTCAAATCATTCTAACTATATTATATTTCAAAATATTGTCAGTTACAACTAAGAATAAAAAGAAAGACACTGCCGTTATTCTCAGCAGCGTCTTATTATTTACTCAATCTCTTGTATTGATAACCTTCTCGTGTGATGCGTATGGCTCCATTCCTTGTTTTTCATTCTTATGATGCCTTCTACTGCAATCGGTATCCATGTCAAGCAGAACAAAGCATAAATAGGATAATAAAGCATCATCTTTAGGTTAAACTTCTTATCTACTATTAAGCTTACAGGCAGGAGTAAAAATTGCACAATACCCATGTAGTAGAAAAGCTTTGGCGATAGATGGCTGGTCAGTATAATTAAATCCTCATTAAAGAACAATATATTCATCAATGGCAGTACCAGCATAATGCCTCCAAGTATTATGATATATGGCTGCAAAGTATAAATTGCACAGTCTATGGCAACCAAGTTTCCTTCTTTTATACCCTTCCCCATAAGCTTAAAGAAATATCTGGAGCATACATCTGCAAAGCCTTGCATCCATCTTCTTCTTTGCTTCCAACTCTGCATCAAGGTCAAAGGCTTTTCATCGTATATGATTGCGTTTGGCGCCCAGCCTACTTTAATATCATTCATTACAAGCTTTGCCGTAAATTCTAAGTCTTCGGCCAAGCTCAGAGCTTCCCAACCCATTTCCTTAAGAACCTTAACATCCATGCAGAAGCCTGTACCGCCTATTTCATTGCTTAGTCCTAGGAAGGACCTTGCACTTTGAAATAGTCTGTTTACACTCCAAAAGGAGATGGAATAGCTCATAGTTATCCATGAATCATTTGGATTTTTACTATCTATATACCCTTGCACTACCTTATGACCTGCACAAAGCTTGTTGTTCATTTCTAGTAAAAAATCCTTAGAAACCAAATTGTCTGCATCAAATATCACTGCAGCATCATAAGAATTGTTATCTAGGCTTGAAAACAACACTTTATCAAATGCCCATTTTAGTGCATATCCCTTGCCTCTTTCGCTGTTATTGAATCTCGATAACACCTTAGCACCTGCACTTGAAGCTGTATCTGCCGTTCTATCAGAACAGTTATCAGCTACTACATATACGTCATAAAGCTCCTTAGGATAGTTCACATGGGTTAAGTTTTCAACAATACTAGATATAACGATCTCTTCATTATGAGCCGGTATAAATATTGCAAACTTTTTCTCTGGCATATAGAATTTATCATTTTTCTTTTTAAGCTTTTCTATCAATCCAAATAGTGATGTGATTGTATAATAAAATCCTACCATCCAAAATACTATCTGAAAAATAAATAGAATACTATTTAATATTTCTTCTAACAATTAAATAAGCCCCCTCAGCTATTTGCTACAATATAAGATTAATACACCTATATTATAATATCACTTGTTACCGCTGATATAAACACTTCAAAAAGGCACTATTCAAATTCTCACCTTAATATTATAATTTTATGCTACTCTAGCTTACATTATTGTAATTTATCTTATTATTTATCAATTTTACTCGGTTTTTCACTTTTTTAATGCTTAATTTGGTTCTATACTGATATCCGCATCCTTAATTAGAGTGATTGCTTTTGGACTTAAAAATGTAATATGATTTTGCGGCATGGCAAATTCACGTTCCAAAAAACCTTGACTTTCTTCATGGTCTTTAATCCAAACAGCATAATATATAATGAAATCCTCTTTAATTAGACTAATTCTGTTGTAAACCAAATCAGGCCCAGTACCTATTGCATCTGATATAATATGAATTAAATCATCCAATAGATTGGGCATTTTACTTAAGGACATTACTATTTTTCCTTCGGTGGCTGTAAATGCAATGATGCTATTATTTGAGCTATTCTTGATTGTTACTGGCAGTTTACGAGCCAAGGCCTCCGTTAATGCGTCGATTATAACCTTTGCAAACTCTATATCCATACGATCCCTTCCCTATTTATCATATAAAAAGCAGTGAAATTAAATTGGATGCACTATGTACGATAACAGCCGCCCAGTATCCCTTTTTTTGATATAGATACGTACAAAGCAGTCCCAAGCCGAAAAAGGTAGGAATTCCTGCTATATTAAAGTGCACAATGGTAAATAGCGCGGCAGAGAATAATGCCGCAAAAAACAACGGCATTTTTGGTGCCAAAATCTTGTCATATAGAAAATACCGAAATACATATTCCTCAACTACAGGTGCAACCAAAACGATTTCAAAAGCTAGGAAAATCTTAAATATAAGCTTGGCCTCTGAATAATAATTGATGATATCTTGTAGTTGTATATTATATTTTACTATTTTCACCAATATTATTATGTATATAAAATGTATCATTCCAATCCCTATTCGCCCCAATACAGTCATAAAAACAGCCCTCAGGGAATCAGAAGCATTGATATGCCATATATCTACATCATCATTCTCTTCTTTTCTAATGTGCCTATAAAATGCAAGGTATAGATACAATATGCCTCCAAAGGCAGCAATATTCTGCGTCACAATGGCAACACCCCAAAAAAGACATGTAATGACCACCTTAAACCAAGTCGCCTTGCTTTTCAAGGCATGCTTGTACAACTCCAAATAAACAGGGATGTTGAGCCCCGCTATCAGAAGTATGATTACAAATTGTGATTTCATTGTTACCCCCGCAGCTATTAATAAAATGATTTATTAATAATATCCCATAGCTCTTCTCTACCTTGATGGGTTTCCGAAGAATATGCGACCAATACATCGCTTTCATCTAGATTAAGAGTATCTTGGATGATATTCATATGCTTTTTGAAGGCATTTTTACTGATCTTATCCAGCTTTGTAGCAACCACGATTGCTTTTCCTCTATAGAACTTGATAAAATCGTACATTAGTTTATCGTCCCCTGTGGGCTTATGTCTAATGTCTACCAGCAGAACTACACTCTTCAATATTTCACGAGTGGTAAGGTATTCCTCTATCATCTTACCCCATCTTTCTTTTTCTCCATGGGATACCGCTGCATAGCCATAACCAGGTAAGTCTACCAGCATCAACTCTTCATTTACCAAAAAGAAATTGATCAGTCTTGTTTTGCCGGGCTTTGAGCTCACCTTAACAAGACTCTTTCTATTTAGCATTGAGTTTATTAGGGATGACTTACCCACATTAGACCTGCCCACAAATGCTACCTCAGGCAGGTCTGATTCTGGATATTGCCCATTTTGGGCGGCACTTGTTACAAAATCACATCTTTTTATTATCATCATTGTCTTCACCTTTTGCCAGTGCATGCACCAACACTTCATCTATATTGCTAGCAAGCACAAACTCTATTGCTTTTCTCACATTTTGTGGAATTTCTTCAATATCTCGTTCATTGTCTACAGGGATAATGATCTTTGTAATTCCTGCTCTATTGGCAGCCAGAACCTTTTCTTTTAAACCTCCAATTGGAAGCACACGTCCTCTTAGCGTAATTTCACCGGTCATTGCCACATTCTTATAAACCGGTGTTTTGGTTAAGGCTGAAATCATAGCTGTAGTCATTGTTATTCCTGCTGAAGGACCATCCTTTGGGGTTGCTCCCTCTGGCACATGTATATGAATATCCATGTTCTTGGTAAAATCTTTATCAATATTCAGCTCTTCGCATTTTGATCTGATATAGCTTAAGCCCGCTCTTGCGGATTCCTTCATTACATCCCCTAGCTGCCCAGTTAGCTCCAGCTTTCCAGTTCCAGGCATCACTGATACTTCGATAAACAATGTATCTCCGCCTACAGCAGTCCATGCCAAGCCTGTTACAACTCCAATTTCGTTTTTCTGATTTGCTTTATCAAATCTGTATTTTTGCTTTCCTAAGAACTTTTGCAAATTAGCTGGCGTTATCTTTACCGCTTGCTTATTGTGTTCTACTATTTGGGTAGCTGCTTTTCTGATTACATTGGCTATTTCACGTTCTAGATTTCTAACTCCTGTTTCCCGGGTATAGCCGCTGATAATTGCTCTTATGGTTCCCTCAGAAAGCTGAAGGTTTTCCTCTTTTAGAGAATGTTCCTTAATTTGTTTTGGTACCAAATACTTTTGAGCAATATTCAATTTTTCTTCCTCTGTATAACCGGAAATATGAATAACTTCCATTCTATCCAACAATGGTGCTGGTATTGGATCAAGTGAATTTGCTGTTGTTACAAACATGATTCTAGATAAGTCAAAAGGCAATTCTAAGTAGTGATCTCTAAAATCCTTGTTCTGCTCTGCATCCAAAACCTCTAGCATTGCTGATGCTGGATCCCCTCTGAAGTCATGGGACATCTTATCTATTTCATCTAGTAAAAACAAAGGATTTTTTGATCCAGATTGCTTTACTGAATATATAATTCTACCTGGTATAGCTCCAATGTAAGTTCTTCGATGCCCTCGTATCTCTGCTTCATCTCGTACTCCACCCAGAGACATTCGGACAAATTTTCTTCCCATAGCTCTCGCAATAGACTTTGCGATAGACGTCTTACCTACACCCGGAGGGCCAACTAAGCAAAGTATGGGACCCTTCATATTTTGTGAAAGCTGTCTAATAGCCAAATACTCCAGCACTCTTTCTTTTACCTTTTTCAAACCATAATGGTCTTCATCCAATACCTGTCTAGCATGTTTGATATCCAAATTGTCTTCTGTTTCTGTATTCCAAGGCAAATCGAAAATCCAATCTAAGTAGGTTTTGATCACTCCTACCTCAGGAGAGCCTTGGGAAAGCTTAGAAAGACGATCCAGCTCTTTTTCAATTTTCGTAACAGCTTCTTCAGGAAGCTCCAGCTTTTCCAGCTTCTCTCGATAAATATCTATATCCTCGCCATGGCCTTCTTTGTCACCCAGTTCCTTTTGTATCGCCTTAAGCTGTTCTCTCAAATAGTATTCTTTTTGAGATTTATCGATTTGTTTTCTAACTCTGGAATTGATCTTTCTCTCTATCTCCAGTATCTCTAGTTCCTTCGTGATAATGCTATATATTAGCTCTAATCTTTCCTTCACATCAAAACTTGCAAGTATTTCCTGCTTCACTTCAATTTTTACAGCCAAATTTGAGGCAATCACATCGGCAAACCTAGAAATATCCTCTATATCAGAAACTGTTATCAGTGTCTCTGGTGC
>JAQSYB010000289.1 GCA_029256365.1 Clostridia bacterium | reverse complement strand
ATTTTCATCATATCTTGCAATTTCATAATGTTCTTATAATCTATTAGTCTATCTTCTATTTTCAATCTTGTTACCAGGGTACTGCCCATTCCACTACGCCCTCTTTCCAGAAAATCCGTCATGCAGCTATGCCCGCCAATTAATATTATCTTAGATGCACCTTTATCATAGGCAAGGAGCAAAGCAACATCTTCACTGGTACCAGGCATTGCCAACATTTTATATTTTATGTTCAATGCTTCCATTCTGCTTAAACAAGGGCATCTGCCATCCATATATGTATGTAAAATAATTTCTTTGCTTCTATAAATACCAACATCTGAAACACTATCCATATCACCAATTAGAATATCCGGAACGTGACCGCAGCTAATTATGGTGTCTACACCTCCGTCTACCCCTATCAGTATTGGCTTTTTATCATCTATAAAGCTTCTTAAGGATAGTAGAGCTTCCTTGCTTTCTGTGCTTCTCACAACAACAATAGTGTATCTACCATTGATGTTGGTGCCGATATCAGGATAATCTGAAAAATCAATAATGCAGTCTTTTTCTTTTTCAGCATACAATAAGGTATTGTCAATAAACTGGTGCAGCAAACCTCTATGATTGTAGCCAGACTCAAGTATTCTCTGCTGTATATACTCATTGTTAACTGGCTGACATGAATTGCTATACAAGCAGCTGTTGTTTAATATTAAATCATTGCCCTTTATACGTACAAAATCGCTGTCTTTAAAGGCAGCAATATTAATATTTACATCATAAAGCTTTATATTGTTTGTTACCAACTTCGCCGTTCCTCTGGAACAATAGCCGCCTGTCATGGATTTTCCAGTGTTTATAACCGCTTTTAATCTTGAATTGATTAATGCTTCTGCTGCAAGTATATCAATATCATCATGTTGTATAATTGCAATATCCTCTGAGGATAAGTATTTAATTAATTCCTTGGTTCTGGTGCCAATTTTGACATATCCTTCTATACTCATTGATTTTGAACACCTCCGCCTATTCTTATTATTGATGGAAAATACAAAAATAATACAAAGTTTAGTATTGAATATTAATAGTTAAAATACAAAAGCTAATAAATAATTAAATACTATGCTTTATTCGATTTACGGAGGATGATTTCATATGAAAGAAAATGTTTCAAAAGCTACTGTTGGCTTACGTACAAAAAAGACTCATGAAATAGTTGCAGTATATCCGCACTTGGTTGATGGTCTCAATCAAGAAACGGAAAAGCTTGTTAAGGATTGGTACTATGTACAAGGCTGTGCCAATGAGGAAACACTGCGCCATTGTTTTGTGGATATCATAAGAGAAAATGAGCTTCATTAAAAAAGGCATTGAAAAATTTCAATGCCTTTTCTTCTTTTAAAACAAAATTATCACTTAAATCTTACTTAGGGCTTCACCTAAACTGTTTGCATAGTTTATTCTACTGGCAACACTGTAGCTGCTTAGGCTTTGTTTAATCATTCCAGCATATTTATCAGAGTCTATCAATATAATTCTATTGAAATTTAGCTGTCCAATCAATTGTATAAAGCTTTGCAATATTGGAAGCACAAATATATTAGCCGAAATATTTTCCGGACTGATAATTAAGGTCGTCTCCTTTGCATTGATACCCTCAATTGAATTTTTGAAATCTGCAAGCATTGTATTTGCTTGTTCTATGCCTATATTACCAGAGATTGTAGCAACCAAAGTTTTTTTCTTCTTATCTGAAACAATCTTGTGCATTGAATCACCCCCTATTAGCATATTAATTGCATTGGAAAATGTTGCGCTATCAGAATAAATAAAGGAAAAGAAACAAAAAACCTATTTATTTATAGGATTATCAGATCCCATAAATAAATAGGTTTCTCTTAATTTCTTAGCTAATCTTCATCTGAATTCTCAATTTGTCAGCTATCATAGCGATAAATTCAGAATTTGTAGGTTTTCCTTTTACATTATGTATTGTGTAACCAAATAACTGGTTGATTACATCTACTCTTCCTCTGCTCCATGCAACTTCTATGGCATGTCTAATTGCTCTTTCAACTCTGCTGGGAGTTGTATTAAATTTACGAGCAATTGACGGGTAAAGTTCTTTTGTAACTGCACTAAGCAGTTCTAGATTGTTTACTACCATAGTAATTGCTTCTCTTAAATACACATAACCCTTAATGTGGGCTGGAACACCTATTTCATGTATGATATTGGTAATTGCACTTTCCAACTCATGGGAGGTTGGCGCTGAATTTAATATTGCGGATGATGTTAATGTTTGGAAGTAATTCTTTCTTTCTGGTTCGTCAGTTTTTGTTCCAACACATTCTCTTATCCTCTTGGAGAAAACCTCCATATCAAATGGCTTTACAACATAGTACTCTGCACCTAAGGTTAAGGCTTTTTGCGTAATCTTATCCTGACCTACTGCAGATAGTACAATTATTTTTGGATATTTTGGTAAATTCATGGCATTCATTCTTTCTAATACACCAAGACCATCTAGATGGGGCATTATAATGTCTAATATTATAATATCCGGGGTAACCTTCTCAAGTAAATCCATCACTTCAAGCCCATCTTTAGCAATGCCTATTACTTCAAAATCAGGCTGTGCACCTAGATATTCACTTAAAATACAACAAAAATCCTTATTGTCGTCAGCTATTAGTATCTTAATTTTCTCCAAATTCATTTAAATACCTCCTACATTTGTTTT
>JAQSYB010000019.1 GCA_029256365.1 Clostridia bacterium | reverse complement strand
AATCCTGCAATGACCAAAGAAATAGAAGATAAAATTAGAGAACTATTTAGTTTGGGAGCTCCAAAGGCTTTAGGAGTCTCTAATGATATGGACTCTGAAGAAGATCTATAAGTAATAATAATAAAGGCATGGATTTGAGTTCACCTCACACCATGCCTTTTGTATATGAAATAAAGGGTGATAATATGAAGATTACTGCTATTACTCCTCAAAAAAGGAATAAGAATTTTTATAACATTCATATCGATTATGAGTATTACTGCAGCGTAGATGATGAAACCATCTATCATATGAAGCTGAAAGAGGATATGGAGGTAGATGCGGAGCTATTGATGAAGGCTTCTATTGAAGGTTCCTACAAAAAAGCACTGAATTATTCCTTAAATATGCTCGCCAAATCCTATAAAACCAAAAGTGAAATTGTGAAGAAGCTGAAGGACAAGGAATACAATGAAAATACCATAAAAGCAGTATTGGAAAAGCTTGAGGAGTATGGATATCTGAATGATAAGCAGTATGTTGATGCATTTATCCGAAGCAAGCAGGATACAAGTCAAGGTCTTAATAAAAGAACCTTGTATAATAAATTGCTTCAGAAGGGTGTAGACAAAGAGCTGATACAAGAAAGCCTGGAGCATTCAGAAATTGATGAATACCAGAATGCCTTACTGTCAGCACAAAAGAAGTTGAGATCCTTAAAGGGAAATACAAGGGATAAGAAAGCAAAGCTGTACTCCTTTCTATTATATAAAGGCTTTCAATATGAAATATGCAATAAAGTGCTTGAAAATATTGAAATAACTGAATAAATTGATTAAAAAACAGGAAAAATTATACACGATGCTTTCTGTATAAGCTTGTTTGCATAAAATGTATTAAACTTGACAAAAAATTGCAAAAGTTATAAAATAATTTCAAGGTGTATCAAGTAATTTTTGTTATTTTTTTATTGATGAATAGCTTCCGTACTGGAGTTTTCATATATTTTAAGGAGGTGAATATACTATCGAATTAATGATTGGAATTATAAGTGCAATAATTACCTTCATATTAGGGTATTTTGTTAGAAGATATATTGCAGAATCAAAGATCAAGAATGCCGAGACAGAAGCAAAAAGAATATTGGATACCGCCGAAAAAGATGCTGAGACATCAAAAAAAGAAATCGTACTGGAAGCAAAAGAAGAAGTTCATAAGCTAAGAGCTGAATTAGATCGAGAAACAAGAGACAGAAGAAGTGAGATTCAGCGAATAGAAAGAAGACTGCTGCAGAGAGAAGAGCTTTTGGATAAGAAGGTTGATGCTTTAGAACAAAGAGAAGAAGGTATTAACAAAAAACAAAAAGAAATTCAAATAGTTCAAGAAGAAGTACAGGAAGTGTACAAGAAGCAAGTAGTAGAACTAGAAAGACTTTCAGGACTTTCATCAGAAGAAGCAAAACAGCTGTTGTTGAATGATATTGAAAAGGAAATAAAGCATGAAGCTGCTATGATGATAAAGGATATTGAATCAAAGGCAAAAGAAGAAGGCGAGAGAAAAGCAAAGGAAATCATTTCCTTGGCGATCCAAAAATGTGCTGCTGATCACGTTGCAGAAACGACTGTATCTGTAGTAGTACTTCCAAATGATGAAATGAAGGGTAGAATTATTGGTAGAGAAGGTAGAAACATAAGAACCCTTGAAACCTTAACTGGAATTGACTTGATAATTGACGATACACCAGAAGCAGTTATTTTGTCAGGATTTGACCCTATCAGAAGAGAAGTTGCAAGAATAGCTCTTGAGAAACTTATAGTTGACGGCAGAATACATCCAGCCAGAATAGAAGAAATGGTAGAAAAGGCTAAGAAGGAAGTAGAAGCTTATCTAAGAGATCAAGGCGAACAAGCAACCTTTGAAACAGGCGTGCATGGTTTGCATCCTGAATTAATTAAATTACTAGGCAGATTGAAATTTAGAACAAGCTACGGACAGAATGTCCTAAATCATTCTCTAGAAGTTGCGCATTTAGCAGCTACTATGGCAGCTGAGCTTGGTGCAGATGTCAAGCTGGCAAAGAGAGCAGGCTTGCTTCATGATATTGGAAAAGCAGTTGATCATGAAGTGGAAGGTCCACACGTTCAAATCGGTGGAGATCTAGCGAAGAGATACAAAGAGAACAATGAAGTAATTCATGCAATAACCGCCCATCATGGCGATATTGAAGCAACAACGATAGAAGCTGTTCTAGTACAGGCAGCAGATGCAATTTCAGCTGCAAGACCTGGAGCTAGAAGAGAAACACTTGAATCATATATTAAGAGATTGGAAAAGCTAGAAGAAATCGCTAATTCAATCGATGGAGTAGAAAAATCTTTTGCAATTCAAGCCGGAAGAGAAATCAGAATTATGGTAAAGCCGGATGTAATCAACGATGTAGACATAATTTCTGTAGCTAGGGATATCGTAAAGAGAGTTGAAAACGAACTTGAGTATCCTGGCCAAATCAAGATAAATGTTATTAGAGAAACAAGAGCAATTGAATATGCAAAATAAAAATGCGCGGCGATAAGCCGCCTTTTTTAATAAAGAAGAAAGTTCATAAAGCCTTGCTGCGGTCATACGTACATATGAATTGATTCAAGTATTGCAAGGAATAATAAAAACATATAAGGCGATATAAAAGAAAGATTTGCACAGAAAGATTTTGCTGAATCGATTTGGATTAAGCTTTGCTGTGTACAAGGAGGTCATTATGAAAATACTTTGTATTGGGGACATTGTAGGTAAACCAGGGAGAAATTACATCAACACAATGCTGCCCAAATTAATCAATGAACACAAAATAGATTTTGTAATTGCCAACGGTGAAAACTGTGCCCATGGTGTTGGATTAACAAGAGCTACTTATGAGGAGTTAGTCTATGCAGGGGTTGATGTGATTACAATGGGAAATCATACCTGGGCGAAAAAGGAAGTCATTGAATTTATAGAAGAAAAGACAAATCTGATAAGACCTGCAAACTTCCCTAGCAACAATCCTGGAAGGGGTTACACCATTATTGAGAAGGCAGGAATGAGAATAGCAGTAATCAATCTGATAGGCAGGGTGTATTTGGATAGCTATGACTGCCCATTTAAAAAAGCAGATGAAATACTAGAAAACTTAGAGAATAAAGCAGATATTATAATTGTAGATTTTCATGCAGAAGCTACCTCAGAAAAGTTAGCGCTAGGATGGTATTTAGACGGCAGGGTTACGGCACTGTTTGGTACCCATACTCATGTACAAACCTCAGATGAAAGATTGCTGCCGAAGGGCACTGGATATATCACAGATGTCGGGATGACTGGTCCATATGACTCAATACTTGGAGTTGATAAGGATATTATTATCAAGAAATTTATTTCATTGATGCCAGGCAAATTTGAGGTAGCCAATGATAGGGCAACTTTTGGAGCATTGCTGCTGGAGTTGGAAGGCAATCAAATAAAAGCAATAGAAAGATTGAGTATGCTTGAAGAATAGAATATAGAGTAAATGCCTTAGAAAGAGGAATTTGGAGTTTTTTGTAGAATATTCCTTAAGTAATTCTATTTTGGGGGGGACATAATAATGGAAATATTAAAGGTATCAGCAAAATCTAGTCCGAATTCTGTAGCTGGAGCTTTGGCAGGTGTGGTTAGAGAAAGTGGTAGGGCAGAAATCCAGACAATCGGAGCAGGCGCACTAAATCAGGCAATCAAAGCGATTGCAATTGCTAGAGGATTTGTTGCACCAAGTGGAGTAAACCTTGTATGCATACCAGCCTTTACAGACATATCTGTTGATGGAGAAGAAAGAACAGCTATCAAACTAATAATAGAATGTAAATAAAATAAAATACCTGCTTTGCAGGTATTTTACATTGTATCCCAAAACCATTACAATAAAACTATAAATGTTAAATGCTTCATTATAAATCGTGCAATAATTTTATTTTTTTACATAACATAAAATTAACAATATGATTGGTAAAATGTTATAATAATAATTGTCGTTGTGTTAAAGAATAATCAAACTTCGTTTCAACTGGGAGGATTCATATGCTTAAGGCGGATTTGCACATTCATACCACTGCCTCTGATGGATTATTAAGTCCGGAAGAAGTTGTAAAATGGGCAGCTTGTAAAAGGCTTAGCGCTGTTGCAATTACAGACCACGATACAATTAATGGGGTACAGCCTGCTGTTGATCTAAGTGACCAATACAAAATTGAAGTGATACCTGGCATCGAGTTTAGCAGTGAGTACATGGAAGAAGAAATTCACATATTGGGATACTATATAGACTATCAAAAAGATTGGCTTAAAGAGAAACTAGATGAAATGTATCTTTCTAGATACAACAGAGCTATAAAGATGGTGGAAAAGTTAAACAGCATCGGAATAGATATTACCCTGGATCAAGTAAAGAATATTGCTGAAAGTGCAACAATTGGCAGACCTCATATTGCAAGAGCAATGATGGAAAAAGGATATATAACATGCATGAAAGATGCATTTAAGCTATATATCGGAAAAGGCGGCCCGGCATATACGGAGCGTTATAGAATCAGCTGTCAAGAAGCAATTGATATGATTAAAATGCTTGGGGGAGTACCAGTTTTGGCGCATCCTGGGCTTATTCATAATAAAACCTGTATTAAAGAGATATTGGATATGGGCATTGAGGGTATTGAGGTTTATCATTCTAAGCATTCGGATGATATTGTAAGAGACTCATTAGAAATTGCAGCCTATCGCAAACTGCTCATAACAGGTGGTTCTGACTGTCACGGAATTTTTGTCAATGATCAGCCTATATTGGGAAATATATGGGTTGATTTAAAATATGTTCATCTACTAAAGGAAAAAGCAGAAAATACAAAACTAAAAAATGAAAAGATTTAATGGAGGGAAAACATGGAACTTAGAATTTCAGATAAGATCTCAAAAATTGCACCATCAATCACGCTAGCAATAGATGCGAAATTGAAGCAAATGATAGCTGATGGTATTAAGGTTTATGGCTTCGGGGCTGGGGAACCAGATTTTGATACACCAAAGTACATACGAGATGCAGCTGCAGAAGCGATTCAAAAAGGTTTTACAAGATACACTGCAGCACAAGGAACTTTAGACCTTCGTAAGGCCATATGTGCAAAAATGGAAAGGGACCATGGTCTGCTATACAATCCAAACCAAATTATTGCCTCTAGTGGTGCAAAGCACTCCTTATCTAATACCTTTGCAGCAATTCTGAATCCAGAAGATGAGGTGATTGTTCCAGTTCCTTACTGGGTAAGCTATACAGAAATCATTAAGTTGAATGACGGTGTGCCTGTGCTTGTTCCAACAAGGAAAGAAAATAATTTTAAAATGACAAAAGAAGAGCTTCTAGCTGCAGTTACTTCAAAAACAAAAGCCATATTAATCAATACGCCAAATAACCCAACGGGTTCCATATATACGAAAAAGGAATTACAAGACATTGCAGAGGTAGCTGTTGCGAACAATTTATTTGTAGTCTCAGATGAGATTTATGAGCAATTGGTTTACGATGACAAGAAACATGTCAGCATAGCAGAACTGGGGGAAGATATCAAACAATTGACCATTGTTATAAATGGAATGTCAAAGGCTTATGCAATGACAGGATGGAGATTGGGCTACGCTTGCGGCGACGAAAAGATTATTAAGGCGATGTCTAGTGTACAAAGTCACGCTGTTTCTCATCCAAATTCAATCACCCAATATGCAGGTACAGTAGCTTTAAATGGACCTCAGGATGATGTAATCAATATGGTGAAGCAGTTTGCACAAAGAAGAACATATATGTACCAACGTTTAAGTAACATGGAAGGATTAAAGTGCTTAATGCCTGATGGTGCATTTTATATTTATGTTGATATTACTCACTATATGAATAAGCAGCTTTGCGGGCAAACAATAAAATCTTCTTTAGATTTTGCACAGATTTTATTGGAGCAGGGGCATGTGGCAGTTATTCCAGGAGCTGCATTTGGAACTGACAACTTTATTAGACTTTCCTATGCGACTTCCATGGAAACCATTGAAAAGGGTCTTGATACCTTCGAGAGCTTTATAAAAGAAAACCTGAAATAGAAAGGACAAATGATGGATAAATCAATACACAATACAGATATATATCAAAATCCTTTGAATACGAGATATGCCAGCAAAGAAATGTCTTTTATTTTCTCTGATGACTACAAGTTTTCCACATGGAGAAAGCTGTGGGTGGCATTGGCTGAAAGTGAAATGCAGCTAGGAATCAATATTACAGAACAGCAGGTTGAAGAGCTGAAACAGCATATTTATGACATTAACTATGATGTAGCGGTGCAAAGAGAAAAAGAAACCAGACATGACGTTATGTCTCATGTTCATGCTTATGGGGTACAATGTCCCAATGCAAAGCCTATTATACATCTAGGGGCTACTAGTGCCTATGTCGGTGATAATACAGATGTCATTCAAATGACTGAGGGACTTAAGCTAGTAAAGACAAAGCTATTGAATACATTAAATAATATGGCTGAGTTTTCAAAGAAGTTTAAGGATCTGCCAACCTTAGGCTTTACCCATTTTCAAGCTGCACAGCTTACTACAGTAGGAAAACGCTGCACATTATGGATGCAGGATTTCCTTATGGACTTAGAAGAATTAGAGTTTCAGCTCAGTCGCATGAAGCTGCGAGGCGTAAAAGGTACTACTGGTACGCAAGCAAGCTTTATGTCATTGTTTAATGGAGACCATGATAAAATAAGAAAGCTTGATCAGATGATCGCTGATAAAATGGGCTTTGAAAAGACCTTTGCAGTAACAGGTCAGACCTATTCGAGAAAGCTAGACAGTCAGGTCCTCAATGTATTGGGTCAGATAGCGGAATCGGCTTATAAATTCAGCAATGACATCAGATTGCTACAACACCTTAAAGAAGTTGAAGAACCCTTTGAAAAGCAGCAAATTGGCTCCTCTGCAATGGCGTATAAGAGAAACCCAATGCGTAGTGAGAGAATTGGCGCTTTGGCAAGGTTTGTTATAGTGAATACACTAAATCCAGCCATAACAGCGGCTACTCAGTGGTTCGAAAGAACCTTAGATGATTCTGCAAATAAAAGACTTGCCATACCACAAGCTTTTCTTGCTGTTGACAGCATTTTAGAAATCATGATTAATGTAACATCGGGTTTGGTGGTTTACGAAAAAATGATCAAAAAGCATGTAGAGCAGGAATTGCCATTTATGGCGACAGAGTCAATTCTTATGGAGGCCGTAATGAGAGGCGGAGACAGGCAGGAGCTGCATGAAAGAATAAGAGTATATTCAATGGAAGCGGGGAAAAGAGTAAAGGAAGAAGGTTTGGATAACAACCTAATTGATTTAATTAGACTAGACCCAGAATTTAACCTTACAACAGAAGAAATCGACCAGCTGATGGATGCAAGGAATTTTATAGGCAGAGCACCTGAACAGGTTGAAGAGTTCCTTCATGAGTATATCTACCCTGTACTGGATCAGAATAAGGATGTATTGAATATCAAGGTAGATCTAAAGGTATAATTTTTACTTGACATATAATACTAAATGTATTAGAATTCTGTTAAATAAGTAAAGACAATGACAGGAAGAGTATATATAATGATGGAGCATAGCGAGCCGATGAGGGTGAAAGATCGGTATCATAGTTATATGGAAGAACATCCTTGAGTCTATAACCGAAATGCTTAAAGTAGGCTTATACGGCACCAAACCGTTATCTTTGGACAGCATTGAAAAATATTGAGTTTTCAAGATCAATATTCTAGCTGCTGATTGAGATGGCCATTTACTTGGCAATTTGGGTGGTACCGCGAATGAACCTTTCGTCCCTTTTATGGGGATGAAAGGTTTTTATTTTTGAAAAATAAAAGGAGGAAATAACAATGAAAGACATGACTATTAAGCAAATGTACAGGCAAGATGGACATTTTGTAAATGAAAAAATTAGTGTTTCTGGCTGGGTAAGAACAGTTAGAGCATCAAAAAACTTTGGGTTTATCGAGTTAAACGATGGAAGCTTCTTCAAAAACCTGCAGGTGGTATTTGATGAAAACTTAGAGAACTTTAAGGAGCTGGCAAAGCTGACAGTAGGGTCCTCTCTTAGAATAAGTGGTATCGTAGTGGAGTCGCCAGGTGCGAAGCAGCCTTTTGAATTAAAGGCTGACAGCATTGAAATTGAGGGGCACTCAACCTCCGATTATCCACTTCAAAAGAAAAGCCATAGCTTTGAATTCCTAAGAACCATTGCCCACTTAAGACCAAGAACAAATACTTTTTCCGCTGTATTTAGAGTAAGATCTCTTGTTGCTTTTGCAATACATCGTTTCTTTCAGGAAAGAGGCTTTGTATATGTACACACACCAATCATAACAGGTAGCGATGCAGAAGGTGCAGGAGAGATGTTCAGAGTAACAACTTTGGATATGGAAAACCCACCAAGAAATGAGGAAGGTAAAATTGACACCAGCAGAGATTTCTTTGGCAAGGAGTCAAACCTAACAGTAAGTGGTCAATTGAACGTTGAGACCTATTGTATGGCCTTTAGAAACGTATATACCTTTGGACCAACCTTCAGAGCAGAGAACTCAAACACAACGAAGCACGCAGCAGAATTTTGGATGATTGAGCCTGAAATTGCCTTTGCAGATTTAGACGATTATATGGACTTGGCAGAGGACATGTTGAAATACATTATTGCTTATGTGCTTGAAAATGCTCCAGAAGAGATGGAATTCTTCAACAAGTTCATAGATACCACTCTATTAGAGCGATTGAACAATGTTGCAAGCTCAGACTTTGTTAGAGTGACATACACCGAGGCTTTAGAGCTTCTAAGAAAGTCAGGAGAGCAGTTTGAATACCCAATTGATTGGGGCAGTGACTTACAAACAGAGCATGAAAGATATTTGACAGAAAAGATATTCCAAAAACCAGTATTTGTAACGAATTATCCAAAGGATATCAAATCCTTCTATATGAGACTAAACGATGACAACAAGACTGTTGCCTGTGCTGATTTATTGGTTCCTGGTGTCGGAGAAATTATAGGGGGAAGTCAAAGAGAAGAACGTCTGGATGTAATTGAGGCGATTATGAAAGAAAAGGGCTTGAACCAAGAAGATTATTGGTGGTATCTTGACCTTAGAAAATACGGCGGAACAAAGCATGCAGGCTACGGATTAGGCTTCGAAAGAGCCATTATGTATATTACAGGCATGGCAAATATCAGAGATGTCATACCATTCCCAAGAACAGTAAAAACAGCAGAATTCTAAAAAAAATTATTGCCTACAGTGGTGTCTTATGACTTACCACTGTAGGTTTTCATACATAGGAGGGTTAAAATGGAAAATAAATATAAGTTTTTTCAGCATAAGGAATGTGAGTATTTTCCTTGTCATAAAATAAATAATATCGAAAATTTCAATTGCCTATTTTGTTATTGTCCTTTGTATTTCTTGAAGGATTGCGGAGGCAACTGTGTGGCAAATAGTGGCATCAAAGATTGCTCGAATTGTTTGATACCACATGGCGAAAAAGGGTATGATTATATTGTAGACAAAATAATGGAGTCAAACAGAAAAAATACATTCTGCAAGGAGTGATTACATGAAAAGAAGATTATGCTTGGGATTGTTGATATTACTTATTGCGACTGCCTTAATAAGCTGTAATGCTGCAGGAAACATGAATGAAAATGTTCCTGAAGATGACACGCAAGCGATCAACGAGGTTGTTCCCACAGAAAAAGGCAATCAATACAAAATAAATGCAGAGCTTAACGCACAAGAAAAAACATTAACCAGTAAGCAGAGTATTTACTATGTAAATACAGAAAATGTTGAACTAAAAGAGCTTTATTTCCATGTTTATACCAATGCATTCAGTAGCAAGGAAACGGCACCATTTTTGTTTGATGATTTTGATAGAGCTTACTCAAGAGGCTTTGAACCAGGGAATACACAGATTTCCACTGTAAAAACTAAGTCAGGGCAGGTATTGAAGTACTCTTTCCAAGGAGAAGGAAATACCATATTAAAGGTAGAATTGGCGGAAGGCTTAAAGCCAGGAAATGCTGTTGAGTTGGAAATGGACTACAAGGTAGCAATACCACCTGCAAATGAGCGCTTTGGATATGGTGAAGATCATTTCAATCTAGGCAATTGGTATCCTGTAGCTGCGGTATATGACAAAAGTGGATGGAATCTTGATAAGTACTATCCTATTGGAGACCCTTTCTACAGCGATTCCAGCAGCTATGAGGTGACCATAAAGGCACCTAAGGAATATATCATTGCTGCATCGGGCAATTGCTTAAACGACAAGGAAGAGGGCGACAACAGAATATGGGAGTTCCAAGGCAACAACATGAGAGACTTTGCCTTTGTAGCCAACAAGGAATTTAAGGTTGCTGAGCAAAAGGTAGATGGTACAATCGTAAAATCCTATTATTATAAGGATGATGAAAAAAGAGGCAGAGAGGCTTTAGAAATTGGTGTAAATTCCATCAAAATATTCAATGAAAAATTCGGTAAGTATCCATATCCAACATATTCTGTTGTAGAAACAGTATTCCCTAGTGGTATGGAATATCCGGGCTTGGTATACATCAGTGACAACTATTATAAAAGCTTTGCCAACAGAGACTTATTAACCATTGTAATCGTTCATGAAACAGGTCATCAATGGTTCTACAGCTTAGTTGGCAATGACCAAATTGACGAGGCATGGCTTGATGAAGGATTTGCTACCTATTCGGAAAGCATCTATATTGAGAATGCCCTGAGCACAGAACGAGGTAAGAACTATTTCAATAACAGCGTGGAAGAAAGACACAATGAAGTAATCGCAGACAAATTAATAGACGGTGTTGTTGTGAGAGGTCTGGATGATTTTAAAAACTGGGATGACTATGGACCAACGGTTTATACCAGAGGTGCTGTGGTACTTAATGAATTAAGAAATAAGCTTGGAGATGAAAAGTTCTTCCAGGTTATCCAGCAATACTTTAAGGAATTTGAATTCAAGATTGCTACGACAGAGGACTTCATAAGGGTTAGTGAAGAGGTTTCTGGGCAGCAGCTGGATGATTTCTATAACAACTGGCTTTACGCAAAATAAATTCTAAAAATTTATTACAAATATAAACAGACATAAAAAGTATATTAAATACAAAAAATAAATTTAATGATGAGAAAGGAGCAAATGCTTATGAGAGTATTATTTGCCATTTTGCTGTCTTGTGTCTTATCATTAAATTTTTTTTTATACTCAGAGGAAATTCTCAGCTACAGCAGTAACATTGTCAGCAGCAACACAATAAGTGATGTGGATATAGAAGGGCTGAGAAGTCTGGGGTATTATAAAAATGAATTTAAAGATGAAAACTTAAACTTTCGTAATGCAATTCTACATTTGCAAAGTGATTGTAATATTGTAGCCGATGGAATTGCTGGGAAACAGTTTAGGGAAATGTTAAATAAGAGATTACAACAAGGCAAGGACATCAAATACAATGATTATGTAAAAAAATCACCTAGCAGTAAGCTATGGATTGCAGTAAACAAAAGTAATAGAGTTCTAACAGTATACTGGAACAAGACAGCAATTAGAAAATTTCCTGTAGCATTGGGTAGAACAAATTATGTAACACCTGAAGGAAAATTTAAAATCAAAGCAAAAGTAGAAAACCCAAGATGGTCTGGTGGTGGCTATGCCAAGCCAGTCAGTGGTGGAGACAAAAGTAATCCATTGGGTAAAAGATGGCTGGGACTAACAATAGGCAACAAAAATAAATATGGAATTCACGGCAATAACAATGCATACTCCATAGGTCAAAATGTTTCAAGAGGATGTATTAGAATGTTGAACTCCGATGTAGAGGAATTGTATCGATCCGTCATAAAAGGTACTCCTGTATGGATTGGAACAGATAAGGATTTAAGGAAATGGGGAGTATATCAAAACAATCTATAAATATAAAAACCGCCGAAAGGCGGTTTTTAATAAATAGCAATATATCATTTTCATACCGTTATCCTGAAAGAACTGCGACTAAATAATCCTAAGATTCTTCACTGCGTTCAGAATGACAAGTTCTATTTCACTTATTTTAAGGCTTTATTCAAAGAATTACTCATGCTGTCATCCTGAAGGAGCGGCGCGACTGAAGGATCTTAAGATATTTCACTGTATTCTGAATGACAAGTTTTACAATGGCAGAATAATCAAAGGCAATAAAAAAACTGCTAAAAGCAGTTTATGTACATATATGGCAGGGGTACAGGGACTCGAACCCGGAACCAACGGTTTTGGAGACCGCTACTCTACCAATTGAGCTATACCCCTACGCGACAAATATTATTATATTAAAAATATTGCAGTTAGTCAACAAGTATTTTATACTAAAAGTAACTTGTTATGTAAATGATATGGGAGGTATGAAAATGTATAGAGAAATGAGAAGAAAAGATAGACAAGTGTCACAGGATGAAGCACTTGATATTTTAAAAAAAGGTGAATACGGAATACTCTCTACCAGTGATGCTCAGAATATACCCTATGGCGTTCCAATGAGCTATGCCTACGCAGATAAGTATATCTATTTACATGGTGCAACAGTTGGTCAAAAACTGGATAACATAAAGGCAAATCCAAAGGTATCTTTTTGTGTTGT
>JAQSYB010000288.1 GCA_029256365.1 Clostridia bacterium | reverse complement strand
CCTTCTATATCAAAGGCTTTTAACAAGCCGCATTTTACATAGTCCTGCACACTTAGCTGAGACATAATTGACACGCCTAAGCCCAATCGAACACTTTGCTTAATGGCTTCTATGCTGTTCATTTGTGCAATGATATTGATCGCGCTTTTATGAATACCTGTTTCGGCAATAATTCTTTCAAACTCACGTCTCGTTCCAGAGCCGGTTTCTCTGATGATGAATCCTTCTTTTGCAATAGCGCCAAAGGGAATTGTGCTATCAAAAGCAGCATATTTTTCATTGTTTGGTGTAATGAGCACCAGTTTGTCATCGGCAAGCTTATTGCAGCATAGCTTTGCGCTTTGATACATGGTGCCGACAATACCAATTTCATATTTTCTTTCCAAAATAGCTGTGGCAGCTTCTTCTGAATCCATTTGAGTAATAGAAAAGCTGATATCTGGATAAACTGGCAGGAAGTTTTTCATTAGTCTGGGCAAAATAATTTGGCTTGGTACTGTTGATGCAGCAATATCTAATTTCCCCTTCAAATTATTATTGTAGCTGCTCAAGGAAAATATTGCATTGTCTCTAATATTCATTAAATTAGCTGCATGCTCATAAAAGAGTCTGCCAGCTTCAGTAGGCTCAATGTCCTTGCCTGAACGGTCTATCAGCTTAATACCTAACTCTTTTTCTAAGGAGCTTATATGGGCACTAATGGTAGGCTGTGTTAGATATATCGCATCTGCAGCTCTTGAAAAGCTTTTGTGATTTACAACATAAACAAAAGCCTCAATTTGTCTAAAGTCCATAATCCACCTCTTCTGATTTCTATACTGTATATACTTTATAGTACAATTCTTTGATTGCTATGTCAAAGTGGATTAATCATTGCAATCAAGCAGATAAATAATATAATATAAACATATAGACCCTGTCATTCTGAACGCAGACCCTGTCATTCTGAACGCAGTGAAGAATCTAAGATCCTTCAGTCGCACTGCTCCTTCAGGATGACAGCATGAATAATTCTTTGAATAAGGCATGTCTATTATAGAACCAGACCCTGTCATTCTGAACGCAGTGAAGAATCAAAGATCCTTCAGTCGCACTGCTCCTTCAGGATAACAGCATGAATAATTCTTTGAATAAGGCATGTCTATTATAGAACCAGACCCTGTCATTCTGAACGCAGTGAAGAATCTTAAGATCCTTCAACCCACTTCTATTCCAGGATGACAGCATGAATAGTAAATAGAAAATATAAGATTTTGATAAGAGGTGAAACAACATGAATGTAAATGAGGTCGTAGCTACCTTTGATAATACGCACAATGCGCTACGTTTTGAAAAAACACTAAAGGAGAATCAAATAAAGCTCACAGTGATGCCAGTGCCTAGAGAAATATCAGCCAGCTGTGGATTGGCTGTTAAATTTGACTTAGAGAAGTATGAAAATATCAGTTCATTGGCAGCTGACAATGAAATAATAGTAAAAAACTATTATCAAATAATAATAGAAGAAAACAAAAGAAGGTATTTTGCTTTAAAATAAATGCCTTCTTTTTTTGAATACGGATTATATCATACGAATAATAGTAATAATCTCAATATTAAAAGCAATTAAGCGAAATACCGTATTATACACAAGAATACTTTGCTTTACTTATATACCAAATAGCTATAAACTAATTTTGTTGTAATTTGTAAAAAAGACTTCTATTATAGCATTTTATGTTAAAGAAGCCTTTTATGAAATGCATGGCGCTACATTTGTTTAGGTAGAACCAAATGTTCCTATGCATAATAAAATATTGTAGAAGTTATAGAGGAGATGAAAAATTGAAAATTAGAAAGAAAGTTTTTTTTAGAAACTTAATCATACTCATAGCACTCATTGCAATGGGCGGTTATGGATATTTTTATTACTTTTTAAATTCATTAAGTGTTGCAGGTGGTGCAGAGGGATACCCCACACCTGAAAAGCGAGTAAATGTATTGGTAATAGGTGTAGCCAGCGGATTAGCTGACTCCATCATGCTGGCCAGCTTTAATCCCAAATCCAAGGATGTACAGATTTATTCTATTCCTAGAGATACCTATTACGTAAGAAAAGGTGTAAGTGGAACAGCACAACGGAAAATTAATGCATCTTATGGCAAGGGTAAAGCAGAAGGGGTAGTAAAAAGTGTTGAAGGTTTAACCGGTGTACCGGTACATTATTATGTAGAAATTGATTATAATGCTGTTGAAAGCATTGTAGATGCAATAGGTGGAATTAAGGTAGAAGTACCAATGAACATGAATTATGACGATCCAACAGATGACTTGCACATTCATTTCGAAAAGGGACAAGTTATAAAGAATGGCGATGATATCGTAAGAATTCTGCGCTATCGTAAGAACAACAGAGGCGGAGGATATTCAGAAGGCGACTTAGGACGTATCAAAATGCAGCAAGAGGTTGTAAAGCTTGGTATAGAAAAAGTAATAAAAGGGAATCTGGTATTGAACTTTATGAAGCTGCAGGAACCAATTCAAGAAAATGTAAAAACGAATATGACACCAAAGCAAATGATGTTTTATATCACCAAAGCAAGTAGTGTAAGGGCAGACAACATTAATCTTCAAACGCTGCCAGGGGGAACTAAAAATATAAGCGGACTATCCTTTTTTCAAGTCAATAAAGAAAAAATGCAAGAAATGTTGAAAGACCTTTTGGAAGATAATTAGCAATAACTAGGTTAGTTGACAATAATTGTGAAATAAAATATACTCAT
>JAQSYB010000287.1 GCA_029256365.1 Clostridia bacterium | reverse complement strand
GATATTTTTTTCCGCTTTGCTTTGCCATGGGCACCAACCTTTCTCGGCGAACAATTAGACAAACTGTACTTTTATACTATGAAAGTATAATAATATTATACTGCGATTTAAATATACATACAATAAGCAAAACTTCTTTTTATGGTGCCAGGCACCAAAAAAGGAAGATTTGGTGGGGTGTTGGGTTTTTATTGATTAATAATAACCACAGGAGTAGAATAATAATATAATAATCAGTAAATAGGAGGGAATCGAATGCAAAACAAATTAAACGTTGCAGTTGTATTTGGCGGAAAGTCAGGAGAACATGAAGTATCCCTCATGTCAGCAACAAATGTAATTAATGCAATGGATAAAACGAAATATAATATACATACCATCGGAATAACCAAACAAGGCAAGTGGATGCTTTATCAGGGACCAGTTGAAAAGCTGCAGGACGGCAGTTGGGAAGAGGAAGCCAGCAAGCTTGACAATCGTGAGCTGGTTGATTTGCTATTAAGTCCAATGCTAGATGAACAACCGAACAATAAGGTTGATGTGATATTCCCAGTATTGCATGGTCCAAATGGTGAGGATGGAACAATACAGGGCTTCTTTGAGATGCTGGATATACCATATGTAGGCTGTGGGGTAATTGGCTCATCTTTGGGAATGGATAAAGTGATATCAAAGCAGCTATTTGTAGATGCAGGCTTAAATGTTGCAAATTATGAGCTTTCTTACAAGTATGAAATCAGTACGAAGCTGCAGGATGTAGTGAAAAGAGTAGAAGATAAGTTTGAATACCCTGTATTTGTAAAGCCTGTAAATATGGGCTCAAGTGTAGGGATTACGAAGGCTCATAACAAAGCCGAGCTGGAAAAAGGACTGCAGGAAGCTGCCAAATATGATAGAAAAGTGCTTGTAGAAGAGTTTATAAACGGCAGAGAAATAGAATGTGCTGTGCTAGGCAATAATTTTCCAGAGGCCAGCGGAGCAGGAGAAATTATACCCAGCAAGGAGTTTTACGACTACGAAGCGAAATACTTTGACGATGGCAAGTCAACACTTGTTATTCCTGCAAAGCTCACTGAGGAAGAAGAGAAATCAATCAGAGCAGCTGCAGTGAAGGCATTTAAGGCTTTGGATTGCTGTGGAATGTCAAGGGTAGACTTTTTCTTAGAAAAAACCACAGGAAAGGTTTATATCAATGAAATCAATACCATACCTGGTTTCACTAAAATTAGCATGTATCCAAAGCTTTGGGATACTGCTGGACTTAGCTATAGCAAGCTGATTGATAGGCTAATAGAGCTGGCCATAGAACGTCATGATGAAACCAGATAATAATTCTTGAATTAATTACTAGATTGAAGTACCATATAATAAATACCAGAAATCTACAAAATATGACATAAAGAAGAAAATATGCAGAGGTATAAACTATCTGCATAAATTTGAATTACAGGGGGAGAAATAATTATGGATAATAGCAGAGGAATACTTCTGGAAAGTGGTACAAACGAATTAGAAATTGTTGAATTTAAAATAGGCGGGACCAGTTTTGGCATCAATGTAGCCAAGGTCAGAGAAATTATGCCCTATGAAACTGTAACAAAGGTACCAAATTCACATCCCTGTATTAAAGGTATCTTTAAGCCAAGAGAAACCATTATAACAGTTGTAGACTTACCAAGGTATTTAAATATGGAAGCAACTGCAGATGTAAAGAAGGATATGCTTATTATTGCTAATTTCAATAAGCTTTTTATTGCCTTTCAGGTACAAGGGGTAGTAGGTATTCACAGAATATCTTGGACTCAAATAGAAAAACCGGACCAAACAATATTTGGTGGCAAGGAAGGTCTTGCAACTGGTATTGTTAAGCTTGGTGAAAAGCTTATTATGATATTGGATTTTGAAAAGATCATTGCGGATATTAGTCCTCAAACAGGTATTCAATTATCTGAGATTGATAGGCTGGGACCAAGAAGCAGAAACAATAAGCCTATTGTCATTGCCGAAGACTCAGATTTATTGGCAAAAATGCTAAATGATGCACTGACAAAAGCGGGCTACAGCAACCTAACCATTACAACCAATGGTCAAGAGGCTTGGAATGTTCTAGAGAAGATAAAGCAAAGCGGAGCAGCTTTGGAAGAGAAGGCAGCTTGCCTGATAACAGATATAGAAATGCCGCAGATGGATGGACATCACCTTACGAAGCTCGTAAAAGAGGATGAATTTCTTAAGAGACTGCCAGTTGTGATATTCTCTTCCCTTATTAACGAGGAAATGAAGAAAAAGGGCGAAACCCTTGGAGCAGATGCTCAAATTACAAAGCCTGAAATCGGCAATTTGGTAGGTTTGATAGATAAGTTGATATTATAACAAATATATAGGTGGCAGGGACAACATGATACTGTGCCTGCCACCTTTTGTACGTTTATGGAGGGATAATATGGATTCTAGACCCATTGGAGTATTCGACTCCGGTATAGGGGGGCTTACTGTTGTAAAAGAAATAATGGAACAGCTGCCCAATGAAAGCATCGTCTACTTTGGTGATACAGCCAGAGTACCCTATGGAACCAAATCAAAAGAAGCTATTACCCGATACTCCTTCCAATGTATTCGGTTTTTGCTGGAGAAAAATGTAAAGGCCATCGTGGTAGCCTGCATAATTGGTACAGAAAGCACAGTGTCTAGCGGAGCTTATGAAAAAGAGATTAATGTGATAAACAATGATGTGAAGATGATACTAAAAGCTTGTCCATTGTTTGTTCCAATTGTAGAGGAAGGCTGGCAGGAAACAGAAATAGCAAAGCTTACAGCCAGGGAATATCTTGAAGGACTTAAGAAAAATGGAATAGATGCCCTGGTAATGGCATGTACACACTATCCTCTTTTAGAAAAAACCATCGGAGAAATCATGGGAGAGGAAATTAAGCTAGTAAATCCAGCCTTTGAAACTGCGAAAGCTCTAAAAAATGTGCTTCACAAGTTGAATATTCATAGCAAGGGAAGCAAGCAAACAGTCTATGAGTTTTGCGTAAGTGATAACCCAGTAAAATTCAAAAAGGTAGGGGAAAACTTTTTGCAGAACCCCATATCTTATGTGCAAAAGATAGATATAGAAAAGTACTAATAATGAGGTAGTCAATGAACGCAGAAAGAAAAGTAAATTTATTTACAAAAGCAATTCAAGTAGATGAGACTGGAGACAAAAGTGAAATTGAATTTTTTGTTGAAGGCACATATATAGAAAAAAACAATGGGGTATATATTACCTATAAAGAGACGGAAGTTTCGGGTATGGAAGGCACCACAACAATGCTAAAGATTTTAGAAGACAGTTTAAGCATTATTCGTTTTGGCACATGCAATTCCAAGCTGGAGTTCATAAGCGGAGTACAAACCCATACGAACTATCAGACGCCTTATGGGAATATGCCTATTACAATTAATACAAGACAATTGGAAGTTGATTTGCGACCGGGTGAAAAGTCAAACATACACTTGCAATACAGCCTAGAAGGCGGAGCTGAAGCTTTGATGAATGAGATTGTAATAAGTTTTGAATAAATATAGGGGACGCTGCCCACAGCGTCCCACAATTATACCCTATGTGCCGATTATTGGGCGAAAGAAAAAGAGGTGGAAAAATGACGCACTCACTTTTTAAAGAGAACATCGTAGACATATTGGACAACATCATAGATGAAGGAGTACATATGGTGGATAGCTCCGGCGTGATCATCTACTACAACAAGTTTGCAGCAGCCTTGGATAATATCAATCCCGATGAGGCAATAGGTAGGCATATTTTAGAGATTTATCCTTCTTTGACAGAGGAGACCAGTACCATATTAAAGGTTATTAAAAGTGGAAATCCCATACTTAACTATCAACAGAGCTTTAAGAACTATAAAGGCTTGGAGATTACTACACTAAATTCCACGATACCGATTAAGTCTGGCAAGAAGGTGATTGGCGCAGTAGAAATTTCCAAGGATATTACAGAGGTTAAGAAGCTGTCGGAAAAGGTAGTTGATCTTCAAGCCGAGCTGTATTCAGAAAATAGACAGCATAAGAGGATTGATCAAAGTCGGGCGGTTTATACCTTTGCAGATATTATAGGCATCTCAGAAGAAATGCTTAAGCTGAAGAAGAATGCTTTGGCGGTAGCAGATTCCCCTTCTCCTGTTTTGGTTTACGGTGAGACGGGCACGGGTAAAGAGCTGCTGATACATGCGATACACAACGCAAGCTCTAGACGCAATAAGCCATTTGTTGCACAGAATTGTGCGGCATTACCGGAAAGCCTGTTGGAAAGCATACTTTTTGGCACAGTAAGAGGAAGCTTCACCGGTGCGGAAACCAGACCGGGTCTATTTGAAATAGCAGACGGGGGAACCTTATTCCTTGATGAAATAAATTCTATGTCCCTGCAGCTTCAAGCGAAGCTGTTGCGTGTAATACAGGACAGCAATATTAGGAGAATCGGTGACACAAAGACGATTCATGTAGATGTAAGAATTGTGACGGCTATTAATACGGAGCCCCTAAAGGCCTTGGAAGAAAAGACTTTGCGGGATGACTTGTTTTATAGATTAAGTGTTATCACACTGCGTATGCCGGATTTGAAGGACCGCAGAAATGACATACCTGC
>JAQSYB010000286.1 GCA_029256365.1 Clostridia bacterium | reverse complement strand
ATGAATAAGTAGAAGTATGAAAAGCTTTAAAAAACTTAGGTGGTTTACACCTAAGTTTTTTTTGTATAAATAGTTATACTGTATTCGCTGTCATACTGTAGGAAAAACCTTTTATTCAGTGGATATATTCTTTACCTAAGGAACGAATTTTCTTCCGATTAGCTTCAGCAGCATCAGAAACCTTGCTTTGAGGGCTGTATCTCCGGAGTAGGGCAAAGCAAGTTTCTTCGGAAGCATGCCTCTGGGGTAGATGAAGCCTTACTCCAGAAAGTTATTCCTTATGTAAAGAGTCTAGTGCTTTTTATTTAGTTTCGTTATTATCTTACCTAACAATAACGTCTGGAAATATTCATTTGCCAAAATATATATAATATACTCTGTAACGTTTTTGTACAAAAAAGCGTTACTATTGTTGTAAAACATTTCAGCTGAAAGGGAAGGTGCCAAGTTCTATGATAGATGAGAAGACCATAGAAGAAATTTGTTCTTCTACATGGGAACCCCTATATCGTTTTATATATTACAAAGTGCAAAATCGCGAAGAAGCAGAGGACATAACTCAGGAAACCTATGTAAAGGCTATATCATATTTTCAAAAAAACAATATTAAGATAGAGGCATATATTGCATATTTGAAAGTAGTTTCCCTAAATGTTCTCCGGGATAGATGGCGTAAAAGCAAATTAAAAGGAAATGTTGTGGACATTGACGCTATAAACCCAGCGGAAATATCAGTGGAGGATTCAACTGAAAAAAGTGCACAGAAGGATATGCTGCAGAACGCATTAAGCAGTGTTAAAGAAGAATATCGCACAGTTGTTGAATTAAGAATACTAAAAGGATATTCCGTAGCAGAAACTTCAAAGATAATGAACAAAAAAGAAGGTGCTATTCGTGTGCTGCAGCACCGAGCACTGAAGGAGATAGCCGAAATTCTTAAGAAAAATGATTCGTCTAGGGAGGGTTCATCTAATGAGTAATAAAGAAAAAGAGTTATCCGAATATATAGATAGTCTAAATGCAGAGAAAAAGCCTAAAGCTCATGGAAATATGGCTGAGTCACCTGAAATGGAAGAGCTTATGAATACAGTAAGAATGATAAAAAGCCTAAAAGAGTCAAATGCACCTGGTACGAAGTACAACAAGAATATATCTATGGAGATTGGTGAAAAAATGAAAAACAAAAATAATAAAAGATCAAAAGGTCATTGGTATTTGGGGATAGCATCTGTTGCTGCAGCCGTTATGCTGATTTTTATACTGAATTTAACATTTGCAAGAAATGATATAGTCTATGCAATGGAACAGGCTTTCAAAGGAGTACAGGCATATCATGGAACACTAGAAATTATTGCTGCTGATGGAGCTGGGAAAGCAACCTCTCAGGCAAGGAGAGAAGTTTGGGCAGACCAGAAGGGGAACTACTATATAAGCGATTTAGAGGGTTCCCAGAAAGGGTTGGTAACAGTTAATAACGGAGAAAAGAAGTGGCAGCTGTGGCCAGATTCTAAGGAACTGTACATTTTTTCTTCCTTTCCTGATCCCTACCGCTTTACCTTTGAATTGGGTAAGGAAATAGAAAATATAAAGAATGCTATCAAAACAAAGCAAATTGGAGAAGAACTTGTCTCAGGTAGAAAAACGATTGTTCTTGAGGTATCGCCGCAAGGTGGAGCTCCTTATAAGCTATGGGTTGACAAAGAAACAAAGCTGCCACTGAAAAAACAAAGTGCAATGCAGAACGCGCTTCAATATACAATAACCTACACGAATATTGATTTTACTGAAACAATCCCTGCAGAGCTTATGGCTTACAGCCTTCCTGCTGGCTTTAATGAAATTAATACAAATACAGAGCAGCTGGTAAATAACTTAGAAGAGGCGGCAGCTGTAGTTGGATTTGAAATTAAGGTGCCTGAAGGGCTGTCGAGATATACAATGGGAAATATCACTGTTGATTTAGATAAAAAGCTTGCAAAGATTTATTATGCTGACAAAGAAAAACAGAGTAGAGTAGTTGTCATACAAGGTACTGCAAAAAGTGAATTTAAGACTGCATCAACAGCTGTATTGGGTAAAGTGAATAACAGCATTGCAGAAATTCAGTCACCCATTGAAGGAAATCCAGGAGTTCTTGCAGGGGGAGGAGCATATGCAAGGGGCACAGATATTTCATCTATCCGCTGGCAGGATAATGGATTCGAATATGCAGTTGTTGGGAATGCGAAAATTGAGGATTTGGAACTATTTGTAAAGGGAATAGCTAAGGGTTCAGTTCAAATACCGTCAATAGGTAATATATCAACGGGTAAACCACAGGTAGCAATACCCGTTGATTTAGCAGTGGAAGAAAATGAACAGAAATCCGTAGATGCTGGACATTCGCCTTGGAAGCTTGACCCTGCCTTTGTTGCACAAGTATTTGTAAGCCTTCAGATTTCACCGAAGGGTATTGTAGGAGAGTACCCAGTGCAATATGAGTCTTTTAAGATTGTAGAAAACGATGGAATTAATGCAGTAATGGAATTAAATAGTGAAAAAACACCAATAAATAAGGTTTATCTAAAGAAGCTGGTAAGGAAAGATAACACAGGCATCTGGTCAGTTGTAGGATATGATCTGCAGGCTGAGAATAATTAAATAAAGATATGAATAAAAGCCCACTTCCAAGGAAGTCGGGCTTTTATTATTGATAACCTTGAAATACCCGTCAAAAACAAATCATGTATTTTATTGTCACAATGAGGTAAAATTAGGGTATACATACAATAATTAAAAAGTGGGAGG
>JAQSYB010000018.1 GCA_029256365.1 Clostridia bacterium | reverse complement strand
TAATTCTTGACTCACTTCAAGGGCTGTATAGGACTGTACTTGTATCTCTGCCGGTTCTATTCTCTGTTCCTGCACTTGTACTGCTTCAATCTCTTGAATCGGAGTAATTACAGAAGAATACCGATTGATTTTCCTCACTGGCTGCTGTAAGAAATTAATTTTAGCGCTCTTGATTGCTGCAGTAGAATTGTTTATATCCAACAGGCTGATGAGCTTTGACTCAGGATATTCCAAATGTTTTGCCAAAAGTTTAAGAGTCTCAATATCAGGATGACTGGTTTCACCACTCTCAATTCTACTGATGGTGCTGCTGCTTAATCCTGATTTTTGAGCGAATTTCTTTTGAGAAAAGCCCTTCTGCATTCGTAATTTTTTAACTAAATCAGCGAGATTTAAACCTTCTATTCTTTTATCCAATGTTAAGCTCCTCTCGATTCATTATCAATTCTATTTTATCAGATAAATATAAACTAGTAACTGTTTTTTTAGAAAACATATTGAATAGTACAAGTGAGGTTGGCATAGGCATTAATAAAAGATTGTTGAGGATGATAATATGAGATTAATAAAGGTTTCTTTTGGACACCTTGTTTTACTGATGCCAGATGAACAAGGTGTTGAGGCAGTGGACGAGAAAATTGCGCAACTGAAGAGAATGGGTAAGGTAGCCATAATCATATCTGGCAGTGAAAATCCCATTGAAGTCATAAGCAGGCTCATGTAAAACAAGCTGAAGTGAGCTGAGGGAGGTGATGCTATGAGAGTGGCGGGCTATGTTCGGTTGTCAAGAGATGAGGACAAAGAAAGCTATAGCTCAATACTTTCACAAAAGAGTATTATTGAAGAACATGCATTACAGCATAATTGGAAGGTTGAGAAGTACTATGAGGATGACAACTGCTCGGGATACTCCTTTGATAGACCAGCTTTTAATGAGATGATGCGGGAAATGGAAAACCATCAAATTGATATTGTTATTGCCAAGGATTTATCAAGAATAGGGAGGCACAATGCTTATACGCTGCTATTTCTTGATAAAATTAAAAAAATGAATATAAGATTGATTCTGCCTAAGGAAGGAAGAGGCTATGACACCTTGCAAGACGAAAATGATTTGCTGGGCATTACCACCTGGTACAACGAAATGTATGTAAAGGATATTTCGAGGAAAATCAAAGGCAGCATCAAAGCAAAGCAAAAGGAAGGCCACCTCATTATCAAGGAGGTCTTTGGATATCGCAGAAGCCTGACGGACAAACATAAGCTGGAGGTTGATTTGGAAGCGGCAGATATCATAAAGAAGATATTTGATCTTTACTTATCAGGCATGGGCTATCGGCGGATTGCAGAGGAGTTGAATAGCAGAGGCTGTCCCACACCTTCGAAATATAATATGTACAAGTCTGGAAACATATCTGGGAAGGGGAAAACAGCTGATTTATGGAATTCTGTGCATGTGCAAAGGATATTAAAAAATGATATCTATACTGGAACCTTAAGATTAGGTAAAACAGAAAAAAGGACCATCAAGGGAAAATCAGAGAAGCTGCCTATGGACCAGCAATATATATTTCAAAACAATCATTCTGCCATAGTAAGCAAGGAGCAATTTGAAGAAGTTCAAAAAATAGCGGAGAGAAGGAAAAAGGATTTCAGCAAAGGGGCGGCTTCCCTGCATAATGTCTTTTCTGGCATGATGTACTGTCAAAGCTGCAGCTCTTATATGATAGCCTATAATAAGGCAGGCAAGTCAAAAAGCTATATATGCGGAAGCTATCACAAATATGGAAGACAAAGCTGCATGCGACATACGATACAGGAAGATATACTTCAGAAAGCCATTCACCAGTTTCTTGAAATAATGGTGATCACTTATTCGGAGGAGATAAAGAAAATGAAAGTAGACTCCGATAAAAAGTATAATAGCAGTGATCAGCAGCTGCTAAAAACTTACATCCATGAGCAGCAGCAATGTAAAACAAAATTCAAACAACTTATTATGCAAAAAGTAACTGCAATTGAAAAGGAAAGCAACAGCGAATATCAAAGCATGATTTATAATTGCTACGATGAACTGGAAAGGGAATTAAAACAGAGGCTGTTATATTTAGAAGCTAGATTAAAGGAGCTGGAGCAAGGACTAGAAGCTGTCAATTTGTTCAAAAAACCAGAGCCCTATGATCTACTGATAGAAATTTTAAATCAGCCTCAGCTTCAAAAGAAGCACATGGAGAAATTGATTAATAAAATATTGATTGACCAAGATGGAAGCCCTACAATATATGTAAAGGCAAACATTGAAGTATTATGTAGTCATAGCCGGGAGGGTGCGAACTTGGTCCCAGACCAATCGATATGCATTTGGCAGGACTCAAAAAGTTAGGAGCTCATATTTCTGAATCTCATGGATATATTTATTGTGAAAGCAGTAAGTTAATAGGTGCAGAAATCCATCTTGATTACCCCAGTGTTGGGGCTACAGAGAATATCATGCTTGCGGCAGTGGCTGCAAGGGGAACTACAATGATTTATAATGCTGCGAAGGAGCCGGAAATTAATGATTTGCAGGACTTTCTGAATAAGATGGGGTCAAAAATAACCGGTGCAGGTACTAGTACCATAAGAATTGACGGAGTTCCAAAGTTCAATGGTGTTGAACACAAAATAATTTCGGATAGAATTGTAGCAGGTACGTATATGTCCGCTGCTGCAATGACCGGCGGAGATTTAGTAATAGATGATATAAACAACGAGCATGTTAGACCAATCATAGCGAAGCTTATGGAAAGTGGCTGTCTCATCAAAGAATATGAAAATAAGCTTCATATTTCGAACCCGAATAAACGCTTGAAGGCGATAGAAGTCATCAAAACCATTCCGTATCCAGGATTCCCAACGGATATGCAAGCACAAATGATGGCAGTTACTACCTTGGCAAAAGGAACCAGTGTATTTATAGAGACTGTTTTTGAAAGCCGATATAAGCAAGCAGAAGAGCTGATTAAAATGGGAGCCAATATAAGGATTGATGGTAGAACAGCGGTAATAAAAGGTGTGAAAAAGCTGACAGGAGCCAGAGTGACAGCAAGAGATTTAAGGGGTGGTGCTGCACTGGTTTTGGCTGGTCTTGCTGCGGAAGGCACTACAATTATTGATAACATAAAAACTCACGTTGATAGAGGCTACGATAGACTAGAAATAAAGTTGAAAAAGATTGGAGCAGATATTCAAAGAGTAAGCGTTTAATGCTATAATAATAAAGTTAAATAGTTTTTTCCTCCTCTATTTAAAAATTCCTCTTTCTGAACAATTTGAAAGAGAGAATTTTTTGGATAAACATTGTACAAGCATGAGGTGAACGTATGAGAAAGACCTTTAAGTACATATTACTATTACTGCTGCTTGCTTTTACAGCTGCTTTTTTGATGACTTCAACATTATTCAACATGAAGACAATAAATGTTACTGGCAATAGCAGAGTAAGCCAACAGGAGATTATTCGTATTTCGGGATTGAACTATCAACAAAATATTTTTAGAATTAATACCAAGGAGACCATGAAAAATATTTTTCAAAATCCTTATGTAGAGAAAATAAAAATAAGAAGAGGACTACCAAATATTGTTAACATTGATATAATAGAAAGAGAGCCTATCGTCTTGGTTCCTTATGTTGGCTCATATTTGTATTTAGATTCTCAAGGAATTGTTGTTGAGATAAATACTTCTATAGAAGGTATGAAGCTCCCCGTAATAAAAGGCTTAAAATTTAACACCTTCAAGCTTGGAGAGGAAATTAAGGTTGAAAATATGCTGCAGCTTACTGGAGTGATAAAGCTGATCAATGAAATCAAAAAGGCAGGCCTTAATCAGGAAATCACTGAGATCAATGCAGAGGACATTTTAAATCTAAAGTTTTTAACAAGCAGCGGTATTAAAGTAAATTTGGGGGATGATAGTAATATCAATGAGAAGATTCCTCTTGCTAAGGCAATATTGCAAGATTTAAGCAGCAAAAAATTAAAAGGGACAGTTGAAATGGGGCACAAGGGCAACCCTGTATTTAAGCCCGAGTAACAATCTGGAGGTAGCACATGAAGAACTACAAGTTTCAGTTGGCATTGGCCTTGGTATGTATCGTATTGGGAATCATGCTTTCCATACAGTTTAAAACTGTAAAAACAGGAGTCGGACCTGTATCTGAAAGCAGAGCAAGAGAGCTGGCTTCTCAATTAAAGAAAGTCAGAGAAGAGCGAGATTCTCTTTTGACGATGAAAAATGATTTGGAGAAAAAAATTAGAGAGTATGAAAATCAGGCATCAACAGGAAGCGTATCTGCTAAAATGCTAAAGGCGGAGTTGGACAATGCTCGTATTATTGCAGGTCTTGAAGATGTTGAGGGCCCAGGGGTTATCATTACCCTAGATGATTTGAATTTTGGCGCATCTGTTGGCTTCCCGCTGATTTCACATGATAAACTGCTGCTTTTGGTAAATGAACTAAATGCTGCAGGTGCAGAGGCAATATCCATAAATGATCAGCGCATTATTTCCACAACGGAGATAAGACAAGCAAACGTGCATATCAACATCAACACGGTTGAATTTGCTCCACCTTTTATAATAAAAGCAATTGGTGACCCTAAGACTTTAGAGGGCGCTGTAATGATGCGGGGTGGAATAATTGAAGGCATACAAAATATTGAGATTGCAGTTACCGTAGCACAAGAGCAAAGTATAGAAATTCCTAGGTACAATGGCGTTATGGAAAAGAGGTATGCAAAAGTAGTTAAAGAGGGTGAAGCTCAATAATGAAAAAGCATCTAACGAAATATTATTTCTTGTTTATTGCACTATTTATAAGCTATCTTTTTACGATACAAATAAGATCCAACGTAGTGCCCTTTCAAGGAATCGTAACGATACCCAAGATATTGGAAATGAAAAACGAAATTGCAAATGTCACAGATGAGAGTCATAAACTAGCCAGTGCAATAAGCGAAGCCCAGATAAAGCTAAAAAGCTATGAAGAAAGTATTATTAACACAGGTACTGTATATGGAAACATGAAGAGTGAATTGGCATTGGCGTGGAATTTTGCTGACTATGAGAAAGTGGAAGGCCCTGGAGTAATTATAACCATGAATGATAGTTTGGCTGAAGTAGGGGAAGATGAGAATCTCAACTGGTATCTGATACACGATGGTGATATACTTGAAATCGTAAATGTTTTAAGAGATGCAGGAGCTGAAGCCATTTCAATAAATGGCGAAAGAGTAACAGCCACTTCTAATATTAGGTGTGGAGGTCCAACGATAAATATTGATGGAAAAAGGCATGCAGTGCCCTTTGTTATAAAAGCCATAGGCAATCCACAAACATTGGAGGCCAGTGCTACGGCACCATCTGGATATATTGATTTAATGGAATACTATGATATTCGAATAACAGTTGAAAAGGTTGATAAGCTGATAATCAACCCATATGATGGAAAATATAAGCTTAATTATCAGAAGAAAATAGAGGATGGTGAATAATTTGATTATACCCTTGATTGGATTGATTATAGGTGTTCTATTGGGAATATATCTTCCGATATCCATACCAGTGCAATATTCATCCTATATGTCCGTTGCGATATTGGCTGCATTGGATTCAGTGTTTGGGGGAATAAGATCTAGTATAGAGAAAACCTTTAACATTGAAATATTTATTTCTGGTTTCTTTGGAAATGCAATTCTTGCTGCGATTCTTACATATATAGGGGATCAGCTTGGAGTACCGATTTTTTATGCTGCAATTTTTGCTTTTGGAGTAAGATTGTTCCAAAACTTTGCTATTATTAGAAGATATATATTCAGCTCACACAAAAACTGAAAAAATATTTCTTAAAATTAAAGGAAATTAGGCATTTGTGTTGAATTTTTAATATGTTAATACGCAAATAAAATTTTTATATAAACAGTTATTTAGGGAGGTTATATTGTGCTAGAGTTCGATATTGATGTAAATTCTGTTGCGCAGATTAAAGTTGTAGGTGTTGGCGGTGCTGGTAATAACGCTGTTAATAGAATGATTGCAGCAGGTTTACGAGGTGTAGAGTTTTATTCCATCAACACAGACAAGCAAGCGCTGTACCTATCACAAGCACCAAATAAGATTCAAATAGGCGAGAAGCTTACAAAGGGATTGGGTGCTGGAGCAAATCCTGATATGGGTAAAAAGGCTGCTGAAGAAAGCAGTGAAGATATAAAGAAAATGCTGGAAGGTGCAGACCTTGTGTTTGTAACTGCTGGTATGGGAGGTGGTACAGGTACCGGTGCGGCACCTGTAGTGGCTCAAATAGCTAAGGATTTAGGGATACTTACTGTTGGCATTGTTACAAGACCTTTTGGTTTTGAAGGCAAGGTTAGAAAGATGCAGGCAGAAAGAGGCTTAGCAGATTTAAAGGACAAGGTAGATACCTTGGTTACAATTCCCAATGACAGACTGCTTCAAATAGTAGATAGAAAAGCATCTATTATGGATGCATTCCGTATCGCAGATGATATTCTAAAACAAGGTGTTCAGGGTATATCAGATTTGATTGCTGTACCTGGACTTGTAAATCTTGACTTTGCTGATGTAAAGACAATTATGCTAAACAAGGGACTTGCTCATATGGGAATCGGTAGTGCCAGTGGGGAAAAGAGAAGTTCTGAAGCTGTAAAACAAGCGATTCATAGTCCATTGCTTGAGACTTCAATAGAGGGAGCAAAAAGCGTGCTGCTTAACATTACAGGTGGTATGGATTTAGGCATATTTGAAGTAAATGAAGCTGCTGATTTGGTATTCCAATCTGCAGACCCAGATGCAAATATTATTTTCGGTGCTGTAATTGATGAAAATATGAAGGATGAAATCAGAATCACAGTTATAGCAACGGGCTTTGATGAAAATATGACCAGAACTCTTCCAGAGGAAAGAAATGAAGTTGTTCAAAACATCGGCGAAAGAAAATCTGATGCTGCAAAAAGTGGCTATAGAGATGATGATTTGGATATTCCTACTTTTCTAAGAAATAAACTGAAGTAGATTTTGAAACCGGCGAAAGCCGGTTTTTTATTTTATCGCCATTTGCGAAGCAAATCCAGGCAAAAGGTGAAGCGCTCGATGCGCTGAGACTTTTACTTGTTTAGAAAAGGGGCATCTGCTGTATCGGTAGTAGCAGATGCTTTTGTTTTGTCGTTTTTTAGGTATGATATTTTTTATTCGACTTCTAATTATGACATGTATTTCATAGGTATTTATATATAATATCAATATACATAAAAAGTGTAAAACTCATTATGAATGGATAAGCTTAGCCACTTTACAGTTCCATAAATAGAAAGAGTTTTATAGCGAGGCAGGTTTGACCATGGAAACATACATTTATGGAGACATCATACTGCTGGAAAACTTTATAATGAACTTCATCATTCTATGGTGTACTGCCAAACTGCTTAAATATAAACGTTCCTGGTTGCTGTTTACAATTGCTGCAAGCTTAGGGGCATTATATGCTCTCGGCTCATATTTTGGAGAGTTTAAATACTTCTATACACCATATATGAAAATTATCTTTTCTATTTTCATTATTACCATTGCTTATTTACCCCATCATATTAGAGATTTTACAAAACTAATTGCAGTTTTTTATATTATCTCTTTTGTTTTTGGAGGAGCAGCCTTTGGGGTATTTTATTTTTTGAATGGGTTGAAATACATAAGCTATGGTACCTTCTATATTAAGGATTTTCCTGTGAAGACTCTAATTGTCTCAATTGCAATTGCTTATATTGTGGTGAAATACAGCTGGGATTTTGTGCAATACAGAGTAAAAAGAGAGAGAATCATTACTGAACTATTCATACTTTTGGATAATAGAAAGGTTTCGATTATGGCATTGGTTGATACAGGCAACGCATTGAATGAGCCTATTACGAAAGCTCCTGTAGTGGTAGCAGAGTATTCTTCCATAAAAGAACTGCTGCCTATAGATGTACAAAAAATATTTGAGGAAGACAATCAAAATGATTTTAATATGATCGCTCATATTATGTCGAATTCAGATATGGTGAATCGTTTTAGAGTAATACCCTTTAAGTCATTGGGCAGAGAAAACGGAATGCTAATTGGCTTTAAGCCTGATGAAATACAGTTATTGGAGGACAATAAGCAGCAAAGTATAAAAAATATTATAATAGGCATTTACAATAAAAAACTATCAAACAGCGGTGAATACAGTGCCCTAATACATCCAGATATATTGAATTTTTAACTGCAATTTATATAAAAGGGGGAAGTGACATGCATAAGTTATTTAGACGTTTTCAGCTATTCAAAAGAATAATGACTATTAAGATACTTCAGTATTTTAATTTATATAGAGATACATATGTTCATTATATTGGAGGCAGTGAGGCCTTACCTCCGCCCTTGGAGAATGATGAGGAAAGCTATCTATTGTCAAGGCTTAAGGTGGATGAAGAGGTCGTTAGAGCGATACTTATTGAGAGAAATCTAAGACTGGTTGTTTACATAGCAAGAAAGTTTGAAAATACAGGAGTAGGGGTAGAGGATTTGGTGTCTATAGGCACCATAGGTCTTATAAAGGCGGTAAACACCTTTGACCCTGACAAAAAGATTAAACTAGCTACCTATGCCTCACGCTGTATTGAGAACGAGATTTTAATGTATTTACGAAGAAACAATAAGGTTAAGACGGAAATATCCTTCGATGAACCTTTAAACATTGACTGGGATGGCAATGAGCTGTTGCTATCTGATATCTTAGGCACAGAAAATGATATCATATATCGGTTTCTTGAGGATGAAATTGACAAACATCTTTTAACTTTAGCACTGAAGAAGCTTTCAGAACGTGAAAAACGGATTATGGAATTGAGATTTGGCTTAAATGATGGGGTGGAGAAGACTCAAAAAGAAGTGGCTGACATGTTAGGGATATCTCAATCATACATATCTAGATTAGAAAAAAGGATCATTAAAAGATTAAAAAAAGAAATAAACAGAATGATGTAATGAATCAATTTTAGGAATATATCATTATCAAAAAAGTGATATATTCCTATTGCTTTTTTTGGAGAAGTGTGCATCGAGGACAGGCTGCACATGTTGGAAATCAAGGTGTCCAAGCATGTGCCATATTTAGGAAAATTAATATTTCATGTATAAAAAAAGTGCGGGTGGTAATAATTTTAATGTCAACAAATATAAAGGGTGTGCTAAAGATGATGCTAAACAAAGTAGAAATATGCGGAGTAAATACTTCAAAACTGCCCGTTCTCTCTAATGATAAAATGGTTGAACTATTAAAGAAAATGCAAAGTGGAGATTATTCATCGCGAGAAGAGTTTATAAGAGGAAATTTAAGATTGGTACTTAGTGTTATTCAACGATTTAATAATCGGGGAGAATATGTTGATGACCTTTTTCAGGTTGGTTGTATTGGCTTGATAAAGGCAATAGATAATTTTGACTTAAGCCAGAATGTAAGATTTTCTACCTATGCAGTACCGATGATTATAGGTGAGATAAGAAGATATCTGAGAGACAACAACAGTATTCGGGTTAGCAGATCTCTCCGAGATATTGCGTACAAGGCTTTACAAATTAGAGATCAACTTATTAACAAATACTCTAAGGAACCTACAGTAACAGAGATTGCCAAGGCGCTGGAGCTGCCTGTAGAGGAAGTGGTATTTGCACTTGATGCAATACAAGATCCAGTATCTCTGTTTGAACCGATTTATCACGATAGTGGTGATGCAATTTATGTTATGGATCAGGTATCTGATGACAAAAATATCGATGACAATTGGTTGGAAAGCATCGCATTAAAGGAAGCAATGAAGCGATTGAATGATAGGGAAAAACTGATACTCAATCTGCGATTCTTTGAGGGACACACTCAAATGGAGGTAGCAGAGGAAATTGGTATATCCCAGGCCCAGGTATCAAGACTTGAAAAAACTGCACTAGGACATATGAGAAAGTACATTTAATAAGAAATCGGCACTAGATGCCGATTTTTTTATGAGCAAAATTACTATAGTATGTCATCCTGAGGGAGGAACGACTGAAGGATCTTAATTACATTGCTAAGATCCTTCGCTAAGATCCTTCGCTTTGCTCAGGATGACAGTCAATTCAGATTTGAAAATGGCATAGGTACAATAACCATTTTTTCGACAAAATAAGGCAAAAGTCCTATAAGAAACCCGCCTAGAATCCTGTTCTAATTTCGTGAACAAGTTATATATTAGTAGTGATGACTATTTTGAAAGGGGGATGCAGTATGATTAAAACATCTGAGTTAAAGCAAAAGGAAGTAATCAATATGAATGATGGCAGAAGACTAGGATTGGTAAGCGATATGGAGATAAATATGGAGACAGGAAATCTAGAAGCAATTGTGATTCCAGCAGGTGGAAAGCTATTGGGTTTCTTTAGCAAGGAAAACGATATTGTGATCAATTGGACCAATATAAAGAAGATTGGCGTTGACGTGATTTTGGTGGATGGTTCAGGCTACTAATATTTACATATTTTTAGAATTTACGACAAAAAGAGATAAAGAAAGCTATGGGGAGATAAGAAACAGATAACTGGAAAAAAAGGCTAATTACAGATGTGATATCCTATATTATGTGGTATATAATAGAATGAGTACTATATGTTGTGATTATATGTAAACGAGGACAAGTTGACTGAAGGGGGAAATCTCAATGAAATGCCCATACTGCAGCTATAGTGAAAGCAAGGTCGTAGATTCCAGACCTACAGAAGAGGAAACAGCTATCAGAAGAAGACGTGAGTGCGAAAAGTGTGCCAAGCGTTTTACAACATATGAAAAGATAGAAGAAGTTCCCCTGGTAATCGTAAAAAAGGATGGCAGCAGAGAACTATATCAGCGTGGTAAAATTATCAATGGTTTCTTGAAGGCTTGTGAAAAGCGTCCTGTATCCCTAAAGCAAATAGAGGAAGTTGTAGATGAAATAGAAAAAGAGCTTTATAACTCAATGGATAAGGAAATTGAAAGCAAAAAGATAGGCGAGCTTGTTATGAAACGATTGAAGCAGCTAGACGATGTCGCTTATGTTAGATTTGCTTCTGTTTATAGACAATTCAAGGATTTGAATACATTTGTTGAGGAGCTTAATAAACTTATAAACGAAAGATAGGGGGAACTTGAATGTTTACAAAAGTGAAAAAAAGAGATGGAAGAATAGTAGAGTTCAGCAAGGAAAAGGTTACCGGTGCGATTTTTAAAGCTGCAAGATCAGTCGGTGGTGAGGACTATGAAACAGCCGAAAATCTAACGGAAAGAGTCATATCTTATGTTTATAAATACAATAAAAGTGAGATTCCTGATGTAGAATATATACAGGATGCGGTGGAAAAGGTACTAATAGAAACTGGCCATGCAAGAACTGCAAAGGCTTATATACTCTACCGTTCTAAGCGTACAAGAATGAGAGAAACCAAAAGTGAATTGATGGATGTAGTAAAGGATATATTGGTAGAGACTAGCCGAGAAAATGCCAATGTAGGGAATTCTCCCTCAGCAAAGATGCTGCAAATCGCATCTGCTGCAAGCAAATACTACTACCTTAATAATATAATCCCTGAAGAAATGAGCAAGGCTCATAATAGCTGCGATGTACATATACATGACTTGGATTACTATGGCAAAACCTTAAATTGCCTACAAATAGATTTAACGGAGATTCTGTTAAAGGGTTTTAATACGGGTTACGGCTTTATTAGACCACCAAAAAGAATATCTTCAGCAACAGCACAAGCAGCGATTATACTGCAAAGCAATCAAAATGATATGTTTGGGGGACAAAGCTTCCCTCATTTCGATAAAACCATGGCTTTGGTTATGCGCAATCAATGTCCAAATACGACGGAGGAAGAGGTATATCAAGCTATGGAAGGCTTGGTTTACAATCTGAACACCATGCATAGCAGAGCTGGAGCACAGGTGCCTTTTAGCAGCATCAATATTGGTACTGATACCTCCGCAGAGGGAAGAATGGTTAACTTTGCAATGCTAAAGGCTTTTGATAAAGGCTTAGGTAAAGGAGAGAGTCCAATATTCCCTAACCTCGTGTTTCGTTTAAAAGAAGGCATCAATTTTAATCCTGGTGATCCAAATTATGATTTGTTCCAACTGGCAATGGAAGTAGCTTCAAGAAGAATGAATCCAACCTTTAGCTTTATGGATGCCAGCTTTAATAGTAAATATGGTGATGAAGTGGCATACATGGGTTGCCGTACAAGGGTTATTGGCAATCGTCATGGAGAAGAAAAGGCTGGCAAGAGAGGCAATATAACACCAATTACTTTGAATCTTCCTAAGCTGGCTATGCGCACAGCAAATGTAGATGAATTTTTCACAGAATTGGACAACCTATTGCAGCTTGCATGCAATCAGCTTCTACATAGATTCAATGTAATAGCAAGCCTAAAGGTAAAGGATTTACCATTTTTAATGGGACAAAAATTATATATGGGCTCAGAGAATCTCAAAGACAATGATGAAATAAGAGAAGCTGTTAAAAATGGTTCCTTGGGCATAGGCTTTATCGGTTTGGCTGAAACACTATTGGTGCTGACTGGTAAGCATCATGGTGAGGACAAAGAGTCTTGGAATTTGGGTTATAAAATAATAGAAAGAATGAAGCAAGCTACAGATCGATTCTCAGAAGAACACGATTTAAATTTTGTTACATATGCAACTCCTGCGGAAGGAACTGCAGGCAGATTTATAGAAAAAGATAGAAAAGAGTTTGGTGTGATTAAGGGTGTAACAGACAAGGCATATTACACAAATTCTTTCCATGTACCGGTTAGTCATGAAATAAGCATATTTGATAAAATT
>JAQSYB010000285.1 GCA_029256365.1 Clostridia bacterium | reverse complement strand
AATGCACTTTTTATGTAATAATTTTGTTGCTTCGCTAATATAAAACTAACAAAACACATTCTATCATGTACGCAGAATTAAAGGGGTTTTAAAATGAAAAGTAAATATAGTTTATTGTTGACGGCAGTACTACTGCTGCTTATTGTTCTTCTAACTTCATGCAAGGTGCAGAGTCCAGAATTGGAAATGCCTTCACAAGTGCCGGGTCCAGCTGCTGGTTCTGCAAAGACAACCAAGGTGCATTTCATTGATGTTGGTCAAGGAGACTGCACCTTTATAGAGCTAAATGATGGTAGGAACATACTAATTGACGGTGGCAACAGGGCTGATGCCAATGTGATAATAGGATATTTAAAGAGCTTAAATATTGATTATATTGATTACATCGTTGCAACGCATCCTCATGAGGATCATATTGGCTCATTGCCTACAGTAATCAATCGTTTTGATATTGGAAGCATTTATATGCCAAAGGTCACTGCAAATACAAAAATATTCGAAGAGCTATTGATTGCTATAAAAGAAAAGAACTATAGAATTGAAACTGCGGTTGCTGGAGTAAAAATAATCGATACGGAGGATACAAAGCTAACAATTATAGCTCCAAATTCGTCAGAATACCAGGAATTGAATAATTACTCAGCTGTAGCAAAGTTGACATACATCAATACATCCTTCTTATTTACAGGGGATGCTGAAGACATTTCGGAAATGGAAATAATCAAAGAAAACTTTGATATAAGAGCTGATTTAATAAAAATAGGACATCATGGTGGAAGAACATCTACAACAAGAGTCTTTCTAGAGGCTGCAGCACCTAAATATGCAGTAATTTCCGTAGGAGCAGACAATGATTATGGGCATCCCCACAAAGAAACCATAGAAAAGCTAGAGGCGATGAAGCTGCAGATATTTAGAACCGATATGCAGGGGTCAATCATTGCAAGCTCTGATGGAAGCTCTATTTCTATCAACAAAGTACCTGCAGAGTTAAGCAAAGGCAATGTTTCTGAAATAGACTTTTATATAGGCAATAGAAATAGCAAGATATATCACCTAAAGACCTGTTCTGGGCTGCCTAAGCTAGAAAATCAAGTAAAGCTTAAAACCAAGGAAGAGGCTGAAACCGGTGGTTTTGAGCCATGCAAAATATGCAAACCATAGGAGGAAAATTGAATGCAGTACGTGATTGATCGTTTTGAAGGCAGATATGCTGTCTGCGAGGATGAACAGGGAAATATGCTTCATATAGAAAGAGTAAGAATTCCTATTGGTGCCAAGGAAGGCGATGTGATTTTCGTTTCTGATACTGGAGTAGAAATTGATCTAGAGGTGACAAAGAAAAGAAAAGCTAATATTGAAGCCTTGGCAAAGGAACTATGGAAAGACGAGGAATAGCAATCAATGCGATTCCTCGTCTTCTTTTTGAAATGTACTGAGGCCTTTTATATTAAAGTGAAGGTAGTCTGCTCGCTTTGGAAGCACAATAGGCAGTCTAGTAGTCAGGAATGCATCTGAGTATCCCATTACCTCGGAAACCTCTTCAGGTGATGTACCAAAGGTAAGCATAAATGCGCCTAAGCTGCTTCTTAAGCTTGAAGGCGAATGTGCTCTTATCCCAGCCTTTATACAGACATCTTTTATAACCAATCTAACCCAATTCTGACTGATTCCTTCGCCTTTCGCATTCATAAACATTGGATCTATTTCATTGCCTGCTATGGTCTGACTTTTGCCTAACTGTTTTCTATACTGAAGCAGTGTATGGATGACATCGGGATGCAGCTTATTATAGTAAGGCTTATGCTGTTTTTGAATGTATATGCCAAGCTCACCATTGCTGTCACATATAATGTTGTTCCAATTCAATGAAATAAAATCTTTAATCTTAAGACCTGTGGTGAAAAGCACCTGAAGCATTGCACAATCTCTCAAATTCAATTTTTTTGCAGCTTCCAGAAGAGCTTCTGCTTCTTCAAAGGATAGCACCTTATCCTTACTTATATTTCTATTTACAGCTGGTTTTTTAATTTCATAAAAAGGATTTCTTTTCACTTTCCGCTGTTCTAATAGGTACTCATATAATCTATGAAGCTGAGAATATATTCTTTCAATCGTAGCAGGAGCTTGAACACTAGGATATGCTTTGTCTGTGTTATTGATAAAGCTTGCGCAATCAGAAGAATCTACATCCAATATGCTTTTATGTATATATTTTTTATAAATATTAAAGTCATAGGAGTAATTCTTTTCAGTTTTGGGTTTATTGCGAAAATGAGACAAAAGAAAATCGCTTAACAACCTATATTCCTCATCGCTATATAAGCTCTTATCTAGATATTTACTCATAAAAATCACCCTCTCATTAAAAAATCAACCATCTAAAGTACATTTTACTGTAACATAGTAAGTAATGCAACAGTAAATTTGGCGGTTGAAAGTGCAGAACTCTTAGAAAGTCCCTCGCCGCCAACAGTGAAACTGCATCTATTCAAAATAAGATACTTAATATGGTTATATATAATTCAGATGAAATGGGAATATGTTATCATAGATTAGTTAACATAAAGTTAGTATAATATAAAAGACGCTTTGAAAATCGGATTAAAAATATTGTATTAACGAGGAGGAAGAAATGTTGAAAAAGAAATTTTTAAATTTGGTAATCGTCTTAACTTTCGCACTTTCTTCAATAGTTAGTGCTGATGGAGCTACAATAAAAGACATCAATACAAGCTCAAACTATGCGAGAGCTGCTATAGAATATTTAGCGCAGCAAAATGTCATAAGCGGGGATAAGATAGGGAATTTTAACCCTCAAAAAGCTGTAACAAGAGCGGAAATGGTTGTCTTAATTGCAAAGGCATTGAAATTGGATACATCAAATATACCTGCTGCTGCAACATTTAGGGATGTTCCTACAAATAATTGGGCATTTAAGTATGTGGAAGCAGCATATCGTGAAGGAATCATTACTGGTATCAGTGCAACAGAATTTAAACCAGATGTTCAAATCACAAGAGAGGAAATGGCAGTTATATTTGTAAGAGCTTTAAAGATTATGGACAAGGATGTCAAAATAGAGCTGAGTAATATATCGGTTTATAGTGATCAAGCAAATATATCCTCTTGGGCAAAAAAACAGGTTGAGGTAGCCATTGAAGCAGGTTTGATGAATGGTGTCTCAAGCACGAAGTTTGAACCCAAAAAGGCTGCAAATAAAGAGCAATCAGCAGTAGTGATTGAAAGACTAATGAAGAATAAGGATGAAATTACAGCAGTATTTAGAGAGCAAAACAACGAAGAGAATGCACTATATCTCGCTTTAGATAAATTGGTGAATGGAAGTTTTGTAGGTGAAATGAGATCACAAGGAGAATTAAAGCTTACGGATACAATTACGAATCTTTATACCAAAGAACGCTTTGACATGACAGACAAACAAAATGATAGTTATACGGTGGCTTCGTATTCGAAAGCAATTGAAGAAGCGAGCAATCAGACAGCTGCAGTAAGTGAATATCAGTCCGTTACAATTGATAAGAAAAATTTTGAAAAAGACTTTGCTGATAATAAATGGGTGCAAACAAATCTCAATACCGGAAACGTACGTGTTTATGCTCCGTTTTTTGATCCGATATTTGAGGGTGAAATAATCAGCAGCATAGATATGAATGCTGAGCTGCTTAAATATTTCAGTAATATTGATGTTAAAAAAGAAGGTATTGTATATATAAGTGGTGTGCCAGCAACAAAATATGTGATGGATTTTGACGTTGAGACCATCAAAAATTCTATGTCAGAAGAGGATTATGTAATAGTAAAGGCTTTTGCAGATGAGGTTTTCCAAGGCAAATTGAGTCACAGATACGAATTCTACGTAGCAAACAATACAATAATCAAACAAAGCTTTCAATTTGATGGAAATTTAATTGATGAAAATACAGGAAATAATATTAACTATCATTCATATGCAGATATATATTATAAAAATCTTGGTAAAAAGTTTGTAATTGCAGCACCACCAGCAGCAGATATAAAAGCTGTAAACTAGTAATATGCTACGAGTCAATGAAAATTGACTCGTTTTTTTATTTTTGTTTCATATAATATAGGGAAGCATATGGTAAAATATAGTTATATTCAAATGATAGCAAGGAGAATATAGATGAGAACGCTTGATAGCCTTGATGAAATCAAAAGCTTCATAGAAAACAATGAAATGGCACTGCTCTATATATCTTCTGAGAGCTGCGGTGTTTGCAAAGTAATTTTTCCTAGGTTAGAGGTTATGCTTAAATTCTTTCCGGATATGAAGCCTGCTAGAGTTGATATAGATGAAGTGCAAGCTGCAGCAGGTGAATATAGTGCGTTTACAATACCATGCATACTTGTATTTGTACAAAATAAGGAAGTTATCAGAGAAGCAAGATATATAAATCTAGATGGGATAAAAGAGAAAGTTGACAGATATTATAGATTGATTTTTTCAAATTAGAATATAGAAAGAGTGACAAGTAAGAGAGTGAAAACTTAAATTATATAAATGTTGTAGGAGATTGGAATGGAACTAAAAATAATACATAATAGATTGCAGGTACACGATTTTCTAAAAGACAAACCCAGGTATGACTATTTATATCAGTTTTATGACTTAGAAGAAAGCAATTGGCAAAATGTAATTTGCTATGGCTTATTTGATGGAGAAGGATTGAGACAGATTGCAGTGCTAGCTATAAACTATGGTATTCCAGTGCTGCTAGCCGCTGCTTATGAGGGAGTAGATTATAACATCGAGCTATTAAAACGTATGAAAACTTTTTTACCAGCTTATTTCTATACACATATTGATAAAGAAACATTAGAAGGTGTTTTTGGCGAAGATAAGATAAGTGATCTTCAGGAATACCTGAATATGGGCTTGGACGATCAAACTTTAGAGGATACAGCAGCACCTGCTGTTCGATTAGGCTATGAGCAGCTCCATGACATTAAGGGTTTGCTGGAGGAAAGCTACCCAGAAGCCTGGCTTGATGATGATCTGGTTAAGCTAAGAAGAAATTATGGTATATATAGCAGCAATAAATTAGTAAGCTTTGCCGGCATCCATGCATATTCAGAGGAATATCAAGTTGCAGCCATTGCCCATGTAACGACACATCCTGACTTTCGTCGGAAGGGCTTAGG
>JAQSYB010000284.1 GCA_029256365.1 Clostridia bacterium | reverse complement strand
CTATCTAAAGGTTAGCGCTTTTTTTGAACAGGAAATTGAATCTCCGTCTGATAGTTTTGAGAATTTTGTTCATTGCCCGGATGTCTGATGCCATAGCCCCGTTCGCTGCCAATAATCTCATAGCCCTTATCCTCTATCCACCTTGCCAAGACTCCTTCCCCTTCAGGCAGAATTTTCTCATAAGGACCATCACAAAGAACGGTTGCTGCAAATTCGATGGCATCTAATTCCTTAAATATAAAATCACCTTTGCTTTCACTCAGTTCCTTGACAGCAATGGCTACTTCAATATCAACATCCTGTTCCTTATACTCTGTCTCATGATAAATTGCAATAACGTGTTCTCCCAGCAGTCGATAGAAGTCATTTTCCGCAATAAAATTGTAGAGACTTGTCCAAAGTGTTTCTTGATAGCTATAATCAGGTACAATCGCTCTATGTGAAAGCACCTTGATTTTGGGTATCTCCTTTAAGATAACATTTTGACAGGTCGTGGTATAATTGCCCTTTTCTATTCGCTGACGGGCTGCAGTTAACCGTTGAATTTTCCTATTTTCTTCCTCTATGCTGGCCTGTATTGCATTCGTTTTGCTATTCAGAACTTTTTCTATATAGTCTTTCTCTTCAAAGCTGTCTAGGATATCACTAATCTCTTCTATGGAGAAGCCCATGTCTCGAAGAGCAACTATCCGAAGCAGCAGGGGAATTTGTGAGGCACTGTATAATCGATACCCATTTACTTTGTCTATTTCTGCAGGGTAAAACAGTCCGCACTTTTCATAATGCCGCAGCATCCTCGGTGACACTCGAACCAATTGTGAGAACTTGCCTATCTTGAACATTTCAACCCCACCTACTTCATATAATCTAGATTATGTACCTAGTATAATGCTTGACACTATGGCAAGGTCAAGCTTTATTTTGCATTGTCCATATCTTGTATAGTGATAATTTTTACTGTCTGTTATAATATATTATTATGTGACGAAAAGAATATTTCATTATGCATGGAGGTGATTGATTTGGAGGTAAGAGAAGTCTTAAATATTGCTCTGCTTAGTGGAGAAATACTGCTGACAAGCGGATCCGAGATATATAGAGTAGAAGATACAATAGATCGAATATGCAGCGCATATCACATTGAATGTGAATCATTTGTTACTCCCTCAGGTATATTTGTGACGGGCTGGCCAGTAAATAATACAAATAAATCCGTATCTTTGATCAAAAGAATTCGAAATAGATCCATTAATCTGCACAACATCGAACTAATCAATACTTTTTCCAGAAATCTTCAAAGCGCTATAATGCCCTATGATGAGGCATTGAAGGTATTGAAAAGCATCAAAATAGCACCATACTTCTCTTTTATAAATAGGTTATTTGCCGCTGGCTTAACGTCCTTTGCTTACGCTGTTTTATTTAAAGGCACCTTCATTGACAGCATAATTGCAGCAGCAATAAGTATGTTCATATACTTTATTTTAGAGAAAATGAAGAAAGCCGATTTTTCTCCGTACTTTAATAACTTTTTATGCAGTCTTACAGCAGGACTCCTTTCCTTGATGGCAGGTAAATTAATAGGCTCCCTAAATGTCGATTCAATCATTGTAGGCTCTATTATGATCTTAGTCCCTGGCTTGGCTATCACCAATGGCATTCGAGATGCTTTGCATGGAGATATTTTGTCAAGCCAGGCAAGAGTTGTAGAAGCCATGATAATCGTTACTGCCATTGGTGTAGGAATGGGTATTGCTTTATTATTAATGAGGTATTGGATGTGATGATATGAAAGAATTTGCATTGGCCTTTATAGGTAGTTACGGACCTGCTGTTTTATTTAATATCGAACGAAAAAATCTGATTTGGGCAGGCTTATGTGGAGCGATTGGTTGGGCATCTTATAGAAATGTTCTAATTATGACCAAAAGCAATATATTTGCTGTATTTGTTGCAGCTTTGGTCATTAGTCTAATAAGTGAAATTATGGCCAAGATTTTAAAAACTCCCTCAACTGTGTTTTACATCCCCAGCCTATTTCAACAATTTTCAGGTATATTAATACTCATAATATAAAGAGCAAGGGCTAATGAATCCCTTGCTCTTTTCACTTATTAAGCTTTTTTTACAGTGAACCTCAAAACTGTCTTAAGCTTTGAAGCTTCAGTCTTACGTGGGTCAGATAGGTATATTTCTCTATGGGTCTTGCAGGCACGCTCATACCCATTTGCCTCACAAAAGGCTTGCATCTTAGCAAAGCTTGCTGGTTCATCATCATAGCTCCCTAGGTGCATTGCTTGGCAGCACAATCCCTCGGTTACTTCACCAAATATGAGCTCCTGAAGATAAGGGTTTGCCTTTTTTTTCTTGGTCTGCTCTAACAAGCTAAAAAACAATTCTTCTGTCAAGAAATCTGGTTGCCGAATCATAATTGTGTATTTATAGTTGTCTTTATCTGTAGATGACTTTGACTTATCAACTAAGTCCCAAAGCCCCTCAAGTGGAAAAACTGTATATTCATAATATCCATCTGGTACATGATTGCTTTTGTATATCATTTTAACAGCATAGCTTATACTATATAAGGCTTCTGTTTTCTTTGCGAACTCCTCACCATTTGGATTGCCTGTGCCTTCTATCATAATATACGGCATCTTAGGTACATCAATTATTACAGGCTCGATTGTGGGTATGTAAATATGCTTATACTGTTTTTTATAATCAATCTTCTCTCCCATAGTATATTCCCCCTTTTGTTTTAACCTAATTTTAACATTCTTAATATGACCACATAATGTCATATTAAAATCAATTATAATGCTCCAAGGTTTGTTTTAATCTCTCTATTACAATATCCCTTATGTTGGTAGGCTCTATAACCTTTGCAGCACTTCCAAAGGATAATATATATCCATAAATCCATTCATCTTCAGGATAGCAAACCTTGACAGTAAAGCTTCCGTCTTCATTTTGTATGATATTATTTTCGTCAAATTCATCATAGACTCGATGAGCTATAGAAGCCTGCAGCTGTAATTGCAGTTCCACAATCTTATATTGATCATTTCCCCCAGCCTCCTGAAGCTCTTCAACTGGCAATACTCTATCAAAAGTCATTTCTGTAAGCTGAAGATTTTTTATTCTAGTGACTTTAAATAATCGAACTGCTTGTTTTGACAGACAGTAACCTTTTAAGTACCATGATTTATTCTTAAACCAGAGTTGAAATGGTTCAATGCTTCTATTTGCCTTTTGCCCATTGGAACCAAAGTAATCGAAGCTAACAACCTTCCTATTCAGAATAGCAGTTTTCAAAAGATTAAATTTTTCCTTGTCATGACTGCCCCAATGAGAAAAATCTACATCAACCCAATTGCAATCACTTTTATTGAAAATTGCCCCAAGCTTAGAAATCAAATGATCAACATCGGGATATTTTATCGCATGCAAACCTTGCAATGCTGCCAATATTTCATTTTGCTCCATAGTGGATAAGACAGATTTACTTAATGTAAAATGATCAAGTAATCTGATCCCACCACCTTTCCCCTTACTCATATAAACTGGTATCCCTGCCGCACTTAAAGTCTCAATGTCTCGGTATATCGTTCGTACAGAAACCTCGAATTTATCCGATAACTCTTTTGCAGTTATCGTCTTTTTATTTAGTAGAATATATATCGTTTCAAACAATCTATTCACTTGCATTTGATCACCCTTTCTTATCATAGCATAAATACATGACATCAGCATGTCATATTATAATCGATGTCTGGTGCTTACAGCTGAAGAAAAAGCTGCACTTGCAGATGTTGTAGCAGGAGCTACTATGTCAATGAGTGATGCCCATGGTGATTTTTTAGGTGCTCTTGAAAACGCTTATAAAAACCGTGTTGAGGTAGTTATCCCTGTCAAATAATACATCATATATAACAAGCCCCATGTTCATAACATGGGGCTTGTTTATTGATTGCATGATGATATGGAAATACGTGAGCTACTTTACTTCCTTTACCCTGCCAACAATTCCATTCTCAAGCATTACCTTTATGCCATGGTGATGCTCTGGGGAATTGGTAAGAATCCTTTTTACCACACCTTCTGTCAGCTTGCCGCTTCCTTGATCTTGCTTTTGTACAAGCAGCACCGTGGCACCTATTTTGATATTATTTCGTTTCGTTCCATCCATTCTGTTACCCCTTCAAATTCTTTTACAATTGCTCTCTATATTCAATATCATAGCACAATATTACATACTGTGTGCTGTTAACTTGTTGAATTTATAGCAAGCAAATAATCATCTCTTAACAATCCCATATATATTTTATCGTAATATTTCCCATCCTTGTAAATCTCTTTTCTTAATACGCCTTCAATCTGAAAGTCACATCTTTTATAGCACTTTATAGCAGCTTCATTATAGGAGTACACAATAAGGCATATTTTATTGATATTCATCTGCATAAATATAAAGTGAATCAATATCTTCATTGCATCTGTGCCATAGCCCTTGCCTCTATAATTCTTGTTTCCTATAAAGATACCTATGGTGGCTACGCCGTTCTTCCAATCCACTGTATTGATGCTGCATCCTCCTATAAACTCCTTGCTATCAATGACTTCAATCGCAAATTTATAGGTGGTCCCCATTGCTGTTAAGGCTTCAAACCACTTTTTTTCTTCATGCAAAGTGATAGGATAGGGTATGTCAGGGGTCAACCCCCCAGCAATATCCGGATCATTAATAAAAGCTAAGCGCAAAGCAATATCTGATTCTGTATATGCCCTTAATTGAACCATCTTTCCAACATACATGAAAATTCCTCCTATAGCCTATAGACACCTATTAATATTGAATTTACTGCGATTATAAAAGCTCTGGA
>JAQSYB010000017.1 GCA_029256365.1 Clostridia bacterium | reverse complement strand
GCTGTAATCAGCTCGTGAGGAGTCACATCAAAGGCGGGATTAAACACCTTGATACCCTCAGGTGCAGTTCTCTTTCCAAAGGCACAGGTTATTTCATCCTCATGTCTTTCTTCTATGGGTATGTCTTCTCCTGTTAAGGTTTCCAAATCAATGGTAGAGGTTGGTCCTGCTATGTAAAATGGGATGTTATGCGCCTTTGCAAGCACTGCCAGACCATAGGTTCCTATTTTATTGGCGGTATCACCATTGGCTGCAACTCTGTCACACCCTACAATTACAGCGTCTATAAGACCTTTTCTCATTACCATGGCTGCCATATTGTCACATATCAGGGTAACATCTACTCCTGCTCTATTTAACTCCCAGGTTGTCAATCTCGCACCTTGCAGCAAGGGTCTTGTTTCATCGGCATATACCTTGATATTCCAACCTTTGTCCTTGGCCAAATATAATGGCGATAGGGCTGTTCCATATTGTGCAGTTGCCAGCCCTCCTGCATTGCAATGGGTGAGTACCGTCATTCCATCGGATAGCAAGGAAAGGGCATGTTCTCCAATGGATCTACACATTTCCTCATCTTCATTCCGAATGGCATGGGCCTCTGTCAACAAAATTTCTTTTATTTTCTCAACACTTTCACCCTTGCTGTTCATTGCCTTTGCTTCCATTCTGCGCAATGCCCAAAATAGGTTAACCGCCGTGGGTCTGGAGGAAGCAAGGTACTCTGAATGTTTTTTTAACTGCTTATAAAAATCCTCAAGGCTGCTGCCTTGAATATCTCTTATCGCTATATAAAGCCCATAGGCTGCGGCAATACCAATTGCCGGCGCACCCCTTACCTTCAGATGGAATATTGCATCCCAAACATCCTCTACCCTATCTAGTTTGGTAAAAAAGGTTTCCATGGGCAGCTTTGTTTGGTCCAATATAATTAGCTTGTCATGCTCAAATTTAACGGATTGTATTTTCTCAAATGTATTTGTCATCCTTAACCCTCCTTTGTATCATAATCCCATTATAATACAGTTGTTATACTTTTTCATGCTGCTTATGATAAAAATAAAAAAACCTCCTAGGATTATAAGAAAAATAATCCTTGAAGGCATCACACACTTATTCATGCTAATATTCTTAAAATTTTTAAACTAACTTAGTAACTTTGCCAACTTCTCTAACAACCTTAGAGTTTTTAGCTGCTTTTACTATATTTTTTATCAGAATAGCTGTTGTTACAGATCCTACTCCTCCTGGTACTGGGGTAATTAAAGATGCTATTTTTTCCGCTTCTTCAAAATTGACATCCCCATGAATCTTACCATCTTTATCTACATTGATACCTACATCGATAACGATTGCTCCAGGCTTAATATAATCAGCCCCTACTGCATTTAATCTTCCCATTGCCGCTACCAAGACATCTCCAGTTCTTGCAATTTCTTTAATATTCTCAGTTTTAGAGTGGCATAGGGTGACTGTTTCATCTTCCTTCAGCAGCATCATGCTTAGAGGTTTTCCAACCACCATGCTTCTTCCTAGTATTACAGCGTGTTTACCCTTTAGGCTAATATTATAGTATTTCAAAATTTCCATTACCGCAGCAGCAGTACAAGGTGCAAAGCCTCCATAGTTGCCTGCAAAAACCTTGGCTAAATTGATAGGATTCATACCCTCAACATCCTTATAAGGGCTTATGACACTATTAATTAATTCCTCATCTATAGCCTCTGGAAGAGGTCTAAATATCATTATTCCATGAATATCATTTTTCTCATTTAAGCTAGTGATCAGTTTAATCAGTGCTTCCGTAGTTGTCTCTTCCTCTAATTCATGCAATACCGTTGTGACGCCTACACTATTACAGGTTTTTAATATGCTGTTTTGATAGGCTATATCATCACGATTTGAGCCTACTCTTATAAAAGCTGCCGCAGGTACAACACCTTCACATTTTAGCTTTAGCATCCTCTTTTTTAATCTGTTCATCAAATAAAGACTTACTTCTTTACCACTTAAAATTTTATCCATGTCGAACCTCCTCTCTAAGGTTTGTTCTCAATCATTGCTATTTGATATCCTATTAAGGATAAATCAAAAATTCTTTCCCAATATAATTATATCACAAAGTATATGCAATATTAACAATATTAAAAATAATTTATCAAAAATATAATTGTAAAACAATTTCTTTCATTCCAGCTTTATACAATATGATATAATACAATTATGATTTTTCAGAGGAGGGTTAACTTTGAATAGAGAAAGATTGGTAAATGAGTTTATGGAAATGGTTCAGATTACAAGTTTGTCGCTGAAAGAAAAAAACTTTTCGGATTTCTTATGCAATAAACTTAAGGATTTGGGACTAGAGGTGTACATCGATGCTGCCGGTGAAAAATGCGGCGGAAATACAGGAAATATCATCGCAACATTGAAAGGAAATGTTCAAGCACCGACCATTATGCTTGGTGCACATATGGATACCGTTGTTCCTGGCGAAAATATCAAACCTCAAATTAGAGATGGTGTCATATATAGTGATGGTACAACAATCCTTGGCTCAGATGACAAGGCTGGAATAGCCGCAATTTTGGAAGCAATCCGCTATATTAAGGAAAATAATCTGAAGCATGGGGATCTTGAGTTGGTATTCTTCATAGCGGAGGAAGGCGGCTTGTTTGGCTCCAAGCACTTAGATTATAGTAGAGTGAAATCCAAAATGGCATTTATTTTGGATAGCGGCGGACCAGTAGGAGATGTCATAGTACAAGGTCCAGCACAAATGAAGATTTTTGCTGACTTCAAGGGCAAGGCTGCCCATGCAGGCGTAGCCCCAGAGAATGGCATTAATGCAATCCAGGTAGCAGCCAGAGCCATCGACAATATGAAGCTGCTCAGAATAGACCACGAAACCACAGCCAATGTTGGAACGATAGCAGGGGGATCTGCAACCAATATCGTAACCGACGCAGTAAATGTAAAATTTGAAGCGAGAAGTTTAAACAATGATAAGCTAAAAAAACAAACTGACCATATGGTTGAATGCATCAACAAAGCTTGTGAGGAGTTCAATACAACCTGTGATATTCAGGTAATATTGAGCTATCCTGCTTTTACAATAGAGAAGGAATCTGATATTGCAAAGCTTGTAACCCGTGCTATAGAAGGCATCGGACTAACTGCTGATTTAAAGTCTACAGGTGGCGGCAGTGATACCAATGTTTTAAATGGAAATGATATCGCAGCAGTAACTCTAGCAATCGGCATGAACAATGTTCATACTACCGCAGAAAACATAGAAATAGAAAGCATCGTCAAATCTGCAGAATTGGTAGCTGCGATTATACAGCATGTGCAATAAGCATAAATAGGGGTGATGATATGTTTTGGGGAGATCGTATTAATTTAAGACAACAGAAAAAAGAAGATGCTGAGCTTATCGCAAAATATCAGCAAGACGCAGATGTGATGGAGAACTATTTTATGAGTTATTCTATACCACCTATCAAAGAATTCATAGAAAGATGGTATGATCACACAGCAATGGACAAGGAAGGCTATGGCTTTGCAATCGAAAACAAGCAAGGGGAGTTTATTGGCAGCTGTCATACCATGGGGTTAAACTTGAGAAATGGCACTACTTATATTGCTATTTTTATAGGACATCCAGAGTACCGCAGCAAGGGCTATGGCACCGAAGCCATGAAGCTATTGCTCAACTTCCTTTTTAATGAGGTTGGTCTCAGAAAGGTAAAGCTCAATGTGTTCAGTTTCAATAAGCGAGCAATCAGATGCTATGAAAAATCAGGCTTTAAGCTTGAGGGAATCAACAAGAAAGAAATTTATAGATACGGCGAATACCATGACAACTATGCCATGGCTGCAATACGAGATGACTTTAATAGGGGGGTTGCTCATGTATAAAGGTAACTTAGTTCATTTACGACATCAATCCATCGCAGATATCAGTAAGCTTGCAGAGTTTATGAGCACGCCTAGATATATAGAAACCCATAGCTATGAAGATCCAAGATTTACTTATAAAGAAAGTCTTGAGAAAAAGTATAAGGAAAGAATGGAAAAGCATGACCACAATGAGCTGCATTTGATTATCGAAACAAATGACAATAGGGTGATTGGCGCGATAGGTATAAACGGCAACTTTTGGAAGAACGGCTTGACCTGGATTTATGCATATATTGGTGATAAGGATTATCTTGAGGGCGGCTACTACGAAGAGGCAATGGCACTTATGCTGGAGTTTCTATTCCTCGAAGGGAATGCCAGAAAGGTTAAGATCATTGCACAATCCAACGATCCATATGCTATGGCAGCATACAAGGCGCAAGGCTTTACTACTGAAGTTGTATTTAAAGAAGATGTACTTTGCCACGGCAAGTATATTGATACCCATGATATGGTGATTTTCAAAGATGATTATATAAAAACTTATCAAAACAATAAATAAGAACAGCCTTGGCTGTTCTTATTCTTCTATTCTAAGCTTTTAATTTAGATACCTATTGTCATTTTTCAGCTTATCAACGATATCAACATCCGCAAGGGTGTACTCAAATTGATCAAGCTGCTCTTTTGCTATCCACCTAAAGTCATTGCATTCAATAGCTTTTCCCCTTCCATCTATCAGACGGCAAATATATGCAAGCAGTAGTATGTCCTTATCCAAATACTTATGCCTTACAGCCTTATATATTTCAATTGGTTCAATTACCATATCCAATTCTTCCTTAATCTCTCTCACCAGGGCTTGTTCCGGTGTTTCACTTCCCTCCAGCTTGCCGCCGGGAAATTCCCACCTAAAAGCCATATTTGTGCCTGCTTTCCGCTGTGCTATCAAAACTTTGTCATCATTTAATATAATTGCTGCTGCAACAACCAACATACCAATACCCCTTCCCCTTCATAAATCTTTATTACGATCAAACACTTCCTATATTATATCCAAGTTTAGACCATTACCGCTCATAATATATCATTTTAATAAACTTACGCAGGATTTCACCTACTTTTGCAGCCATGTGTCTATTTCTCAAAATACTTTCATAATATTTTATATATCTCAGCTCCATCAAACTTGAATATATACCCTTTTCTGTTATAATACAGATAAATAACTTTAAGGCATGTGATCATATGAAGCATGGATTGATAAAACAAAATCTCTTAATTGTGTATTTTTTAGCTTACGGTGGATTGGCATGCTATTTTCCATTTTTAGCCGTATATTTTAACAGCCGAGGCTTAACCTATATACAATCTGGAATAGCCTTCTCCTTAATATCCTTGACTAGCATTCTCGCTCAACCAATTATGGGATATATCGCTGATAAATATATAAGTAAAAAACAAGTTATTTTACTTAATATGCTGATATGTTCTATTTTGATTTACTTTTATATATTTGCCCATAGCTTTTACTCCATTATTTGGGCCATTTTATTCTTCATATTTTTTCATAGCTCTATATTGTCAATTTTAGATGCCTATTTCTATGATATTTCAGATAACGTATCAGCTATCAATTTTGGCGAAATAAGACTTATGGGTTCTATCGGTTTTGCTGTTGTTTCAATGCTCTTAGGCAGCTTAATATTGCGATACAGCATACATATTAGTTTTTTCATGCTTTCAGTACTTTATCTATGTGCTGCATTCATTCTATCCAGACTAGACTACAAAAGCACCCGCAATATGATAAGACCTGCGGTCTCCGATATTGTGGAAGTGCTAAAGAATGATAGATTCATATTATTTATACTCTCTGTTATGGTTTTGAACATTGTGCTTTCTGCTAGCAACAGTTATATCGTAACACTCATTGAGGCTACGGGCGGAAATGTAGCCGTCTTAGGAATCGTTTGGTTTGCATCTGCAATTACTCCTAAAAAAATATGGTGAACTAAACATTTATATCCTCGCATTGGTGCTTTACACAATCAGAATGCTGTTATCTGGGTATAGCTCCAATTATATTATGGTAATTCTGATACAACTTATGCAGAGCATCACCTTCCCCTTATATTTGTTTGCAGCTTTGCAATATATGAATGTTATTGTACCGGACAAAATAAGGGCTTCTGGAATTACATTGCTCTCCTCCTTGGGCTTTGGACTGGGCGGATTAATCGGAAACCTTGGTGGTGGATTTATCCTTCAATACAAAGACCCATTTTACCTGTTCAAATCCTTATCCATTATATGTTTTATATCCTTATTGATCGTATTGATATTAAAATTCAAAAAACCGAATTTAGCATAGAAAAAAAAGCTGCTGATTAAGCGGCTTTTTTCTTTCTATTTTGGCTCTGTTAAGCAATTGTGCTGTTGTAAGCAATGTTCATGCTGTCATCCTGAAGGAGTCGGCGACTGAAGGATCTTAAGATTCTTCACTACGTTCAGAATGACAGGTTATACAATCGCAGAATGATTAAAGTCTGCTGTTCACATAAATATCAACTAGAATTTTACAAAACCTATATTCTAGGACCTGCAAGAATAATTTCTTCAGCAACATTACTGAACTTTTTAAAGTTTTCTACAAAGTCCCTGGCAAGCTTTTGTGCCGCTTTGTTATACTCCGCAATATCTTTCCACACATTCTTTGGATTTAATACTTCTGAAGGCACTTCTGGGCATTCCATCGGGATATTCAGATTGAAAATGGGATCTAATTCATATGGCACATGATTCAGCTTGCCTTCAATTGCTGAGTTTACCATAGCTCTTGTGTATCTCAGCTTCATACGATTTCCTACACCATAGCCGCCACCGCTCCAGCCTGTATTGACTAAGTATACATTTACATCATGCATATCTATTTTATTTCCCAATAGCTCTGCATAGGTTTGCGGGCTCAAGGGCATAAAAGGTGCACCAAAGCAGGTCGAAAAGGTTGCAGTTGGTTCAACAATGCCTCTCTCAGTACCTGCCAGCTTACTTGTATAGCCTGCCATAAAATGATACATTGCTTGCTCCTTTGTAAGCTTGGCAATCGGCGGCAGCACACCTGTTGCATCAGCCGTGAGGAAAACAATTGTCGATGGGTTCCCCCCTATGCCGCTTTCTAGAGCATTATCAATATAACTTACAGGATAACCAGCTCTTGTGTTTTCAGTAAATTGGTCACTGTCATAGTCAGGTATTCCCGCATCGTCTAATACTATATTTTCTAAAACAGTACCAAACTTTATGGCTTTCCAAATTTGCGGCTCACTTTCTGCAGAAAGCTTAATGCACTTTGCATAGCAGCCGCCTTCAAAATTGAATACTCCATGATCTGACCAACCGTGTTCATCATCACCAATAAGCATTCTATCTTTGTCTGCTGACAAAGTTGTCTTGCCTGTTCCGGATAAGCCAAAGAATAAGGCTGTATCTCCATTCTGTCCAACATTTGCTGAACAGTGCATAGGCATAACACCTTTAAAGGGCAGTATATAATTCATAACAGAAAACAGAGATTTCTTTATTTCCCCACAGTATTTTGTACCACCGATGATTACAACTTTTTTTTCAAAATGTATTATGATATATGCTTCTGAATTCGTACCATCAATTTCAGGATTTGCTATACAACCAGGTGCAGCAACAACAGTAAATTCCGGCTGAAAATTGTCAAGCTCTCCTACTTGCGGTTTAATAAAAAGCTGCTGAGCAAAGAGATTTTGGTAAGCAAATTCATTTACCACTCTGATTGGCATTCTATAATTTTGATCCGCACCTACAAAACCATCAAAGACATAAACCTCTTTTTCTTTTAGGTAACTCGTTATTTTATGATAAAGTTTATCAAAAACCTCTTCTTTTATCGGTACATTTACCTTACCCCAGTTTATTTTGTCATGCACAGAAGGACTATCAACTATAAATCTGTCCGAAGGAGATCTGCCTGTGTACTTCCCGGTATTGATGCTTAATGCACCCGTATCCGTCAATTCTGCTCCTTCTCTTTTTAGTGCATATTCTACCAGCTTTCCAGCATTCAGATTATGATGCACTTTCGCTCCCAAATTTTCTAATCTCATCATGCCACCCCCATTAGTTAATCATTCACTGAATAAAAGACAAAAAAAATCCATTTTAACTTTATTGCTCATTATTATGCAATAAGGTTTTATAAGTATAAAATATTGTCACTATTTAACTTAACGCTGACACGATATATTATATATGATAAGAAATCAATGTGCTACACTTTTAAGCCAATACTGCTATACTAATTACTTATACTTGCTATAAGTTTTATTTATATATCAAAACCTTCTAAAATCTCTCCATAAATCTCCAAATAAAAAAAACAGCCAAAGCTGCTTTCTATATTAAGAATAAATATCTGAAAACTCAATATTTATTACCTCTATCTTATTGTTGCTGCTATACTCTGATTGCTTATTCGACACTTCCATTATTGTAAGTTCTTTTACCGGTAGTTCTACAATAAATTCAGTGCCCTTGATTCCATCACTAATTAAGCTGATTTTCCCACCATGCAGTTCAATCCAAGACTTAACCAAGGATAGACCGATTCCACTGCCGTGATGATTCCGGGATAAGGATTTATCAATTTGCATAAAGCGCCGAAAGATTAAGTCTTGCTTTTCTTTCGGTATGCCTACACCGCTATCCTTTACCGAAATAAAGATTTTACTATCCTCATCCCAAAGGTTAACCAATATTTTGCCGCCGCTATCTGTGAATTTTATAGAATTCGAAAGAAGGTTTAACAGTATCCTCTCAATTTTATCAGGATCACAGGCTATAATCTTTGAATCCGTTTTGGTGCAATATACGAAGTCGATGCCTTTATTCTCAATATAGTCAGCTACAGAAGCGGATATTTGTGATACGATGCTGACAATATCGTGGTTTTCCACATTAAGATGCATATACCCTGCATCTAGCTTATTTAAATCTATTATATTGTTAACCAAACGCAGCAATCTATAGCAGTTCTGGCGCATAATTTTGTAGTACTTCTTGGTCTTGTCTACTATGGAATTACAGGCTGTGCTATGATACATATCTACTAATTGAATTGTGCCCAAAATTACGTTTAAAGGAGTACGAAGCTCATGGGATAAATTGGAGAGGAATTCCGTTCGCAATCTTTCATTCTCTATTACTTCATTAAGCAGCTTTTGATTTTCATCTACCTGCCGTTCCAATTCAAGGATTCTAGTATTCTCTTTTGTATTTAATTCATCTTGCTGCAGAAGTTTGCCGTCTTCCTCTGTCCTCAGTGGAATACCTAAGTATTTTTCAAGCATATCAAAAAAACTGAGATTCATGTTGAAATACTTAAAAAAAGTAGCCTTATCCTCTATTTCTTGATATATGATGTCATTTATACTATTACGATAATGCTTTAAAATCACAAGGATGCGATTTACACCTGCACCTCTCAAACGAATTGTTTGGATTATCCCGGTATTTAAACTGACTTTATATTCTTCAAGATCTGAGATGAATAAACTCTTTTCAGCGCCACATCTTTGACTTAAAAGAAGATTGAAAATGATATTGGAGAGACTGGGTATAATATGATTGCTTATTTCCTCACTAACATAGATCTCACAAACATAAGAATCATTTAAGCATCGCTCAACTGTGTTGCCTATTATTTGATTCTTATGCTCTAAAATCAAGTCGTATAAATACTTCATAATAATCTCTCCCTTCGGAACATTATATCGTATCTAATAAAAATAATTTTTCCCGGGCATCTACTTATTTCTATTATTGTATAGAAATTCCTCCTTATTATTTAACGCAACTTTCGACATATTATGTAATCTTAGTATTTTACTTCCATTCTATTTTTACTTGTCCACATTTTCAACCCTTATCTATTCAAATGTGACACCAATTTCCTGCATTTTAAAACAAAAATTTAATGGCATCCCCTTCATTAGTTGTCACAAAATGGTCGTATATTAATATTATGATATCAGAGGTATATAGAATGTAAAGGCGTCGAAGTCGAGATCATTACACATATAGGAACATTTTGCTCCTATTTTTATGTACCTCTATATTATGGAGGTGAATGAAATGGGTAGAGATTGTAAACATGAAAGACACGACCATGCAAAATTAAGAAGTTTCCCAGACAACATCAGAGAGCTATTGTGCTTGCTTGCTAATGACGATGACAACAGAGTTACAGTTGTTATAGATGCTTGTGAAGATTGTATACTTGAAAACGTAGAAATCGTTTCAGTAATCGGCGAATTGGCTATATTCCGCTGCCATGACAAATTTAAATTTGTTAAAATTTGCTGCATCTGCGAAGTAGTCGTTGATTGCGAAACAATATTAGACGAAGTTCTTGATACACACAAGTGCCATCGTTAATCAATAAAAGTCTCGGCGCATCGAGGGCCTTCGCCTTTTGCCTAAATTTGCTTCGCAAATGGCGATAAATAAAATCAATGCGTCCTCTTAAGAGGGCGCATTTTTTTCTGTAAAAAATCTGTAATTTATCTTAAATTATAAATATTTATTTTAAAATTGCATACTTTAATGTATGATATTGATATAAGCAGATTTTGGAAATAAGGAAGGTAGAAATATGGAAAACAACAATTATGAAAAGATCGCCTTGGTTACAGACAGCAGCAGTGATATGCCAAAGGAGATGTTAGAGAAATACAATATACATACTATTCCTTTAAAAATAATATACAATGACAGAGAATACGATGACGGCGTAGATATTACACCAGAAGAGGTTTATGCAAGATTTGAACAAGAGGTACCCAAGACCTCTATGCCTTCACAAATGGATATTATAAAAATGTTTGATCGACTGAAGGAAGAGGGCTACAAGAAGATTCTTTCAATACACCTCTCCTGCAATTTAAGCGGCACTGTCGACTTGGTAAGAATGATCAGCAAGCAATATGATGACTTGGAAATAGAAGTGATTGATTCTAAGTCTGTATCCATCGGTGTAGGTATGCTGGTGCAGGAAGCCGCTAGATTGATTGCGCAAAAGCTACCCATGTCAGAAATAAAAGAAGCTTTATATAAAGCAAAAGATAAAATTAGCGTTTACTATTGTATTCCAGTGCTTGACTATTTGCGCCGAGGCGGAAGGATAGGCTTAGTAGCTGCTACCCTAGGAACTATCATGGATCTAAAACCTATTATATCCGTAAATAAGGAAGGCAAATATTATACTTATACTAAGGTAAGAGGCAGAAAGAAATCCTTAGAAAAGCTAGTAGAAATTGCAATGGACATCATAAACGAGAAAAAAGTATACGTCAATGTATACCACGGTGCAGCCAAGGAAGAGGCGCTGAAGATAAAAGAAATGCTAGCCCACCTTCCAAATGTGCAGGAAATTTTCTTTGGACAAATCAGTCCAGCTATGGTTGTTCATACTGGTCCAGGTTTGGTCGGAATGTCTTTCCACGAAATCTAAATATAAATATAAATGCCCTGGCTTACACCAGGGCATTATTTTTTAGAATTTTTTCTTATTCATCCATTCTTGAACCATTCTCAGGCTCTCACCAAATCTTTGGAAGTGAACGACTTCTCTTTCTCTCAAGAAGCTTAGTGTCTCTATAACCCCTCTGTCATCAGTCAGGTTTATAAGATGCTCATAGGTTGTTCTTGCTTTTTGCTCTGCTCCCATGTCCTCGGTCAAGTTTGTAATTGGATCCTCAATGGCTTGAATGTATGCAGCTGTCCATGGAACCCCTGCTGCATCATGTGGATAAACATCACGGCCATGCTGAATATAGTGGGCATCTAGGCCTGCTTTCTTCAGCTCTTCAGGATCAGCTCTATCAATTATTTTATGAATCAATGTAGCGATGATTTCCCAGTGTGCCATTTCCTCTGTGCCTATATCCGTAAGCACTGCTTTTACTTCATTTAGAGGCATTGTATATCTTTGAGACAGATATCGAATACCTGCAGAAAGCTCACTGTCTGGTCCGCCGTATTGCGCAAACAGCCCTTTTGCAATTCTTATATCACAGCCTTCTACCCATGCTGGAAATTGAAGTTTTTTCTCATAAATCCACATACTCTATCTGCCTCCCATCTCATAGTCTATTTCCCATGGCCAGGGTTCTTGTATCCATTCCCATGGGCATTTGCTTACAATCTCATGAGTGAGGGGCGCATATTTTTTCTCATATTCTTCCTTCAGCTTCTTAGACCTGATTGTATAGTCATTGTGAATGGCAAGAGCTCTTTGATCCATCGGATGGGTATCCAGATATAAATTAAGCTCAACGCCAGAAAAGTCGAGCGCCATAATTTCTTTGAGCATTTCTAATCTTTCCTTGTCAATTTTCATCAAATCTACCCTCTTTCTAGGTTTGTTTTAAACTCTATTTGACTTATCTATCATGCTTTTGTTTTACGTAAGGTCTGTATAACTCTGGGAAAATCGTACCCTTCATCAAAGCTTTCTTAGGTTCAAATATCTTTTGCATTACCTGGTAAGGCACATAGGCCGTTGCCAATTCAAATTCCTTGGGCATTACAGGGATTTGAACTTCTGTAGTAACGATCATTTCAGAATGATTGGTATGCTCATATTCATATTTGTTCATTAACAACCCTCCTAGCAAATACTTTCATTTACATATTATTCCACCAGGTATTTTATTGTTACAACAAAAAGAAAAAAAGCAGTCAACAGACTGCTCAATTTTACGCTTCTTCTTTGATGACATAAACCCTTAGCTGATAATCCTGGGGATATTTTAGCATTGTATTGTATAGAGACCGCCTATTGGAATCTATGGTATGAGAGGCAAGTACAATATCGCTTACTCCTGCAGCTTTATCCCAGGAATAGCCGGTTATAATCAAAGTGTGATAGGCTACTCCATTTGCATAGCAAAACTGCACGGGATCTCCAATAAAAACCTGCTTCGCCAAATCTGCCATATTGTTAATTGCATCCTTGTAGCTTATGACCACCTGTTTTGCCGCTCTCTTTTCCCAATGCCTCTTAAAGGAAGCTGCCACCTTCCAAGACAGCGTGATGCGTTTATCTCCATCTTTATTGCTTGCTCCTGGCTTACAATACCAATTGCTAAACCAAGTATAATGATTCGGTCTTCCGTCATCTACCCATGGCATCCCCCCTGCATATAGCACCTGGGAAACAAAGTTCGCACAATCTCCCCCTCCGCCGTGAAAGCTTGGGTAAGCGCTGTTATAATTCTTCCAATAAGCATCTATGTACGCCTTTGCTTTCGTACGGTTATAAAAACTATTTTTTCCAGCAACTCTACTTGTTTCTATGCATGCTGTATCAAATTCAACACTGTTGGCTAAAAAGATCCATATTTCCTCATTGAATTCATAAATCATTGGATTGTGCTCTCTTTGCAGCTGCATGATCAAATCAACAATATCACGATTGCTATTCAGGTGTTCTCTCGGTATATTTAAATTTTTCGAAAAATAGCTTATTAGTTTTTCTTTTCTATTTAAGTCTTCTATGGGAATACTATCATGGACCAGATATTCTATGTTTTCGAATTGATCGTTTTGCATATTTAGCCTCCTTATTTTATTTTTACATACTGACTCACTATATAAATATTGAAAGAAAACTCATTTCATGCCATAAAGCAACGGATATAGCTTATACTTAATTTGTGGCAATTCTGGGTTGTATAAATGTCTTCTTCATCGCAAAATATATAAAAGCAAGGGAGGTTGAATATGCAGGATATCACAAAAAAAATAAGACAAATAGAAATGCTGCGTCAACAGCTGCACAGCTTAATCAGCGAAAAAGATTCTCTTCTCGATAAAGATATTGTAGAAGCCAGCAAAATACTGGATTCAATGCTTAATGAATATAATGAATTGATAAAAAGAATAGAAACAAAATAAAAGTCTCAGCCCATCGAGGGCTTCGTCTTTTGCCTAGATTTGCTTTGCAAATGGCAATAAGTCAAAAGGGTAGTATTCTAAAATACTACCCACCCATTGTATTTCTTTCATATCATTACGGTTTCGGAAAAACTTTCTTCAGCTATCAACTCCCCGTTTGAATGTTTTACAGCGATCTCGAAAAAATTGACTTTCCAAGGGTCTGAATACAATTTAACAGCTTGCTAACTTCACTGATGTTACTGTGTCTTAATACTTCGACTTCCTTAAGGGTTTTTCCAATTCCTTTTAATATTATACTTTCTCTCACCTCCGGCTCTTGTTTCATTGTGTGCTTAATAGGTTTCTTGATTTACTACACTATAAATTTATGAGAATACCAGCTTGAATTATTCAAAAAAAATTACATTTACATAATTATTTTTTTATCCAATAGCTGCTGCCGTCATTTGTTCTGTCCACATATCCATACTCAATCAGATATCTTCAAATTGCAGCAAAATCAAAAAAAAGACTTTCCTAAGAAAGTCTTTTAAATGCCTATCCAATTCAACAAGGATTGACCTTGGTCTTGATCCGATGCCGCCCGCTCATGGTTTTGATCTAATTTCATTTGATTTAATTCTTCCATGAGTAAAGCCAGCTGCTCATCTTGTGCGTTTTGCTCTTTGGCAGTATTGATTGCATTTCTTAAGGTCAGCTTCGTTGTATACCCCGAAATTTGCTTTGTTTCCAAATAAAATATTTTGTCCTCGGCTCCCTTTAAAAGCATCTGTGCGCTTATTTCCATCGGAAGCATTTTGCCTCTTAAAATTCCCAAATATGTGTTTTCCATTTATAACCTCGTAAATTATATTTATTTATTCAATTCTTCCATTTGTTTCAATAAATCTTCAAATACCAAAAGTGCATTATTGATCGGCTCAGCTGTGGTCATATCTACTCCTGCTATTTTTAATAGCTCTATGGGGTAATCTGAACCACCGCTTTTTAAGAATTCAAGATATTGATCGATTGCACTCTGACCTTCCTCAATAATTTTATGAGCCAAGGCTGTTGCTGCAGAGAAACCTGTTGCATATTTATATACATAGAAGCTTGAATAGAAATGGGGTATTCGAGACCACTCCATATCCAAGAGTTCATCAACTATCATATCTGGACCATAGTACAATACATTCAAATCATGATATACCTGGCAAAGAACATCTGCAGTTAAGCTTTCACCTGCCTCTGCTTTGCTGTGTATGATCTTTTCAAACTCTGCAAACATGGTTTGTCTGTAAACAGTCGTTCTGAACTGCTCCATATAGTAGTTCAATAGATACATCTTCTTGGTCTTATCTGTAGTGTTCTTTAGCATATAGTGCATCAGCAATGCTTCATTTAAGGTCGATGCAACCTCTGCCACAAATATCTTGTACTGCGCATATATGTATGGTTGGTTTGCATCGGAATAGAAGCTATGCAAAGCGTGGCCCATCTCATGAGCCAGAGTAAACATGTTGCTTACTGTATCTGTATGATTTAATAGCACATAGGGGTGAGAATCATAACATCCCCAAGAATATGCACCAGATCTCTTCCCCGCATTTTCATAAACATCGATCCAACCTGAGTTTAGACCCTTCTCCAGATCCTGACCATATTTTTCACCCAAAACAGCTACACCCTTTTTGACAGTAGCCACTGCTTCTTCGTAGGAGATATTCATTTTGGCTTCCTTCACCATTGTGGTATAGACATCATACATGTGCAGCTCATCCAAACCCATCATTTCCTTACGCAGCTTCATATACCTATGCATAAGATGCATATTGCTATGCATTGCTGCAATCAGGTTGTCATATACAGCTTCTGGTACATTATCAGGGAACAAGTAGGATTCTCTGGCTGAGCTGTATTTCCTCACCTTTGCATTGAAAATATTTGCCTTTACCTGCGAATTGAGCAAGGCCGCAAGTGTATTTCTCTGTTTTTTATATGTTGTATATAGTGCCTCAAAAGCATCTTTTCGCACTCTTCTGTCTGTACTTTCCATCAACTGCATAAATCTGCCTTTGGTGATTTCTATTTCATTGCCATCCTCATCCTTGATTGTAGGGAATTTCATATCCGCATTGTTAAGCATACTGAATATGCTGCCTGCAGCATTTGCCATCTCACCTGACATCGCCATTATTTGTTCCTCATTGGCATTTAGTACGTGTGGCTTTGTCCTAAATATCTCATCTAAATACTTCTTATAGAAATTCAGCTTATCATTTTCCTTCATAAAAGCAGCCAGCTGATCATCAGACAAAGATAATATTTCAGGTACGATAAATGAGCTAGCACTGGATACCTCCACCGCCAAGGACTCAGTTCTATCTGCCAAACCTTGATAATATCCGTTTGTACTGTCTTCGTGGCTTCTCATATTTGCATAAACATATACCTTCTCAAACAGCCTCTGCATTTGAGCATTTGCATCTAGGCATTGCAAAAGATTTTCTGAACTGACACCTATTTTATTTTTGAAGCTCTCTAGCTTTGATGCAAGATTCTTTACTTCTACGAAATCCTTTTCCCATAAATCATTGCTTGCATATATTTCTTCAAGCTTCCATTTAAATTGGTCGGGAATCTCATTTCTTTTCGGTATTGAAGCAGTTTTCATTGACACTAAAAATCCCCTCTCTTTCTAATATTTCCTAAAATATTATATCACATAGATTATTATGCAACAAACTCTAAGAATCATGATAAAAATTTTGTACATACCAGCTTTATAAAAAAATTTCTATTATATTTACATTGAAGTTTTAATTTAATTCGACTAGGCTATATTTATAAAGCAGACATACATTGAAATAAACTATATTTTATTCATCAGGAGGTTATTTTATGAAACAACTGATCATCAAAGAAGTTGATGCGATCAAAACAGCTCTTATTGAAACCAGTGATTTTATCTGTCACAATCCCGAATTGGGCAATCAAGAAATCAAAGCAATGGATAAGCTAACAGCATTGCTTAAGAGCCACGGCTTTTCCATAGAAACATGCATTGCAAATAAACCAACAGCTTTCCGTGCAACATATGCCAGTCAAGTGCCTGGCCCCACTATCGCATATCTATGCGAATACGACGCACTTCCTGGCATTGGCCATGGCTGCGGCCACAATATGATAGGTACGATGAGCTGTGGTGCTGCCATTGCTTTAAGCAAATTCATCGATCAAATCGGAGGTAGGATTATTGTACTTGGCACCCCTGCGGAAGAAACAGATGGAGCAAAGGTTTATATGGCAGAGGAAGGTATTTTCAATGACATTGACGCTGCAATGATTTTACATCCCGATGACCAGAATCACGAAAGCGGCAATTCCCTCGCTATGGATGCAATACAGTTTGACTTTAAAGGCAAAACCAGCCATGCTGCTGCTTCTCCTGAGAATGGCATCAATGCCTTAGATGCGGTTATCCTTACTTTTACAGGCATCAATGCCTTAAGGCAGCATATAACTCCCGATGCGCGAATTCATGGAATCATCACTGAAGGTGGCAAAGCCGCTAATATTATCCCTGATCATGCAATTGCACAATTTTATGTGAGAGCAAGCAAGAAAAAATACCTGAAGGAACTGGTAGAAAAGGTGAAGCATATTGCTGAAGGTGCTGCCCGCATGACTGGAGCTGCTTTGGAAATAAGCAATTATGAAATATCCTATGATGATATGAATACCAATATGACATTGTCAGATACCTTTACAGCAAACCTAAAACATTTAGGTATCACAAATATTCATCCTCCTCGCATTAGCCATGGATCTATAGATATGGGCAATGTCAGCCATGTTGTTCCAGCTATACACCCCTATATATCAATCTCTAACACACCACTATCCGGTCACACCGTTGAATTTAGAGATGCTACCCTTACAGATACAGCACATACCACACTAGCAACAGGGGCATCGGCATTGGCCTTGACTGGTTATGATGTAATGACCAATAAGGAGCTTTTCAACAAAATGAAGGCAGAGTTCAAAAAAAGCATTACATAACCCCCTATTCTATGTTATTTGCTTAGGAAACAACATAGAAGTAATGTAGATACCACAAACACCTACTGCAATATTTTTTGTGCAGCATGTAATTTAGTGGTAAAATAAAATCAATCATGACTATCATAAGGGTGGTGTTTTTGTGAAAGTATTAATTGTTGATGATGAACCGGCAATCGTAGATCTAATCAAGATAAATTTAGAATTAGAAGGCTTTGAAACCCAATGCTGCCATAGTGGCAAGGAAGCTGTTCAAAGTGCACAGTCTATAAATCCCGATTTAATATTGCTTGATATTATGCTGCCAGATTTGAATGGCTTCGAAGTATGTAAAGCGATACAGGATTTGAATATTCCCATCATCATGCTTACTGCAAAAAACGATATCAAGGACAAACTATATGGATTGGAGCTTGGAGCTGATGATTATATCACCAAACCCTTTGACGGCAGGGAGCTTATTGCAAGAATTAAAACCATTCTAAGAAGGATTGATAAATATAACGTGAAGGATGATACCAACATCATAGCTGGTCCAATATCCATAAACACTACGGAGAGATTGGTTTTTATTGATGGTATTGAAGCCTCTCTGACACCAAAGGAATTTGACCTTCTGCTGCTTTTCTGCGAGAACCAACGAAAGGTTTTCTCCAGAGAAAATATTCTCGAGCTGGTATGGGGTTATGAATATATCGGCGACAGCCGAACAGTGGATATCCATGTACAACGACTTAGAAGAAAACTCGGCAGCTATAGCCACTTTGTCAAAACAATTTTTGGTATTGGCTATAAGCTTGAGGTCGCAATATGAAGCTGAAGCAAAAAATTATATTGCTCAACATAGGTACCTTAATGATTATGCTGATTGTGTTGGGCATAATCATATCCAATATAACGGATAACTACAATCTACATACTAGGCTGCAGTATCTGCAGGGGCAAAGCGAATACGCCGAAACCTATATTGAGCAATATGTAATGAACAAAGCCAGAAGCTTTTTTGATGTGCCTGGCCTTATGGAATCCAACGCAGGCTACTTGTCAGAGTTCTTGGAAAGAACTGTGAAATGCAGAGTACAGATTTACTATGGCAATCGATTGTTAGGGGATTCCGAGGATACCATTGACAGCAATGCTGCAATTAGACCAGAAGTGGCAGAAACCTT